>CAZIAG010000064.1:0-12389 GCA_964537375.1 uncultured Roseivirgaceae bacterium | reverse complement strand
CGACGCGGATGAATGCACGTTCGAAATGACGTTCATTCTCAATCGATGTTCTTGTTTTTGATTTGAGGTCTTTCTCTTCCGCCGGGTCGGGAGGATATTCCGACGAAGAAAACACAGTCCACATAACGGCAAGGAACAGCATAACGGCCCCCGCATAAAAGGAATATTTAACATTGTCACTTACTTCACCGGGGTCTGAAGTATTCGATATGTCGAAAACCCGATTAAAAATCCACGGTAAGTATGACGCGATGATCGCGCCAGCCCCGATGAAGAAACTCTGCATGGCGAAGCCCGTCGTTCTTTGTTCTGGCGGAAGTTTGTCCCCGACAAATGCGCGGAAAGGCTCCATGCTGATGTTGATCGATGCGTCCATGACCCACAAGGTACCTGCTGCCATGAAAAGAAATGAAGAGTTTGGCATGACGCAAAGGGAGATGGACGCCAGCAGGGCCCCGATTGCAAAATACGGTCTGCGCCGACCCCACCTTGGATGCCAGGTGCGGTCACTGTAGTATCCAACGATTGGTTGGACAAGTAGTCCGGTCACAGGAGCGGCGAGCCAGAGTATGGCCAGCTCTTCAGGATCAGCTCCCAGGGTCTGGAAGATTCGGCTGGTGTTCGCATTCTGGAGCGCAAATCCAAACTGTATTCCGAGAAAACCAAAGCTCATGTTCCATATCTGCCAGAAACTTAAGCGTGGCTTTGTCGGCGTCTTCGTCAGTGTGGTCATGTCAGCGGGGTTGCAAACCCTAAATATCACAAATTACCACTGAATAATGATCTCCCGGGAGTGGTAATCTGTTTCACAGGTAAGTACATTTTCCTCAGGCGCCGGATCGGGGTCCCGGATCGGGTCGAACTTTTCAAGTGCCGCAAAAAAACGATTGGCCTCGGCAATGGCAGATTGCTTTTCGCCATTGATAGACACATTTCTCACGGCGTCACCGAATCCGTGAAAGACGACTTTCAGCTTTTGATAACGTGAAATGTATTTGCCGTCCGCCCGGCGGAATACCAACGTCCTGCCTGCGGGCATGAAGTCGATCCGTCGCCGTAAGTAAGACTCCCGCGAGGAATAGTCGAACGTATGGCCGTCGTCTTCATAAAAGAGAAACGTTGAGTCGGATTCACCCGCATAAACGTGTACGATTAACTGCTCCGACCGCTCACCGACGTGCTGCGTTGGGCTCTGCATGGGAATGATGGCACCCGCCTTAACGAACACCGGCAACCTGTATAACGGTGCTTCTACAATGTGAACCGAATTCGGTTCGAAATGTCGTCCATAGTAAAGGTCGTACCACCCATCGGCTGCGGGAAGGTAGACTTTCGCAAGGTCGCGCGTGCTTTCAACCGGCGCGATCAGGATAGACGGCCCAAAAAGATATTGGTGCTGGAATGTGTGATCGTAGATCTTCGCGTCGAAAGTGTAGTCGATGGCCAGGGAACGCTGCACTGGCATGCCCGTGGTGCTGGCTTCATAAAATAGTGAATAAATGTAGGGGAGGAGTTGGTAACGAAACTTGATGTAGTTTCTCGAAATCTGCTCCACCTCTTCTCCGAAAGACCACGGTTCGGTATCGCGACTGTTGATCATGGAATGCCCCCTGAAGAACGGCGAGAACGATCCTATCGATAACCACCGGGCAAACAATTTCGGGTCCGCATCTCCTACAAAACCACCAATGTCGTAGCCAGCGAAGGCAATACCTGAAAGCCCTATGCTGTTGACGATCCGTACGCCGAGCATCATGTGCTCGTCATAGGCGACGTTGTCGCCAGTCCAAACAGCCGCATACCGCTGTATGCCGGCGAAGCCTGATCGCGTAAGATTGAATGGCCTGGCGTTCTGCATCAGCGCCTTGGTACCCTCGTAGGTGCTTCGGGCCATTTGAAAGCCGTAGATGTTTCTTCCGCGACGTATGCTCGCCCGATTTCCTTCGAAACTAAGTTCTATATTTTCCGGCAACATATTGCCCCATGTGGCGATCTCGTTCATGTCGTTCCAAAACCCCCGTATGCCTAAATCGACATAGGCGCGCAACTGATTTTTCCACCATTCACGGGATGAAGGATTGGTGAAATCCGGAAAATGACACCAACCGGGCCACACCTGACCTGTGTAGTTGGTTCCATCGGGGTACTTGATGAAGACGTCGTTGCGCATGCCGTCTTCGTAGGTCTGGTAACCTTCTTCGACCTTGATTCCCGGATCGCACATAACCACTACGTTGAATCCCAAATCCGCCAGCCGGCTGATCATCGACGCCGGGTCCGGAAAATCCTTTTGACTCCAGGTGAAGATCTTGTACTTGTCCATATAGTGGATATCAAGTACAATGGCGTCCGCGGGAATATCCTTTTCACGGAACGTGTTTGCTACGCTTAGTACTTCCTTATCGGGATAATAGCTGTAACGGCATTGTTGATAGCCGATGCTCCACAACGGGGGAAGCTCCATTCGTCCCGTGATCGCTGTGTAATGCTGAATGATCTCGGCTACGGATTCGCCATAAATGAAATAGTAATTCATTTCGCCGGCATCAGCGGCAAAGCTGGCGAACCGATCGTTCGATGCACCAAAATTGAAATAGGTTTTAAAGGTGTTGTCGAAGAAAATTCCGTAAACCAATTCGCCATGAACTCCGATGTAGAAGGGTATTGAACAATACAGCGGGTCGGCTCCCGGGCCATAGGCGAAGTTGTCGGTGTTCCAGTTTATGTAGCCCGCCCCGCGCCGGTCAAGCGGCCCGGTCTTTTCTCCAAGGCCGATGAAACGTTCTCCGGGCTGCAGCTTCTTGTAACAGGTCACTTGATCCCCGGACCAACTCGTGGCGAATGACGGGTCGTCTTCATTGAGGATAAGTCCGTCGCGTGTCGTAAAGGTCAATGCTGTTCCCGTTTTTGTTATCGCCGCGTTGAAGCGTATACCCATCAGGTGGATGGCATCGGCCGAGTCGCGTACGGACCATTTGTCCGCATCATGGGGCCGGTCGATCACGGCATAAGAGAAATCTTCGAAAGCTTCCGCACGTGTCAAGGAGACGCGTAGAATATTTTCACCGTAGGCTTGCAGGCGAAATTTCCCAAACTCAGACTCACCGTTGATTCCGTCAGCGTTCTTTTCCCATGAACGAATTTTTCCCAGCGACCTGGAAAGTGCTGAGTTGAAGCTTCCAGTCATTCTACTCCTTTTTGGCGGCAAATTTAGCAAGAGTACATCTGTGAATACTGTATTCCGGGAAATCTCTTTTTGTCGCGCAAAAAGGCGCTTCGTATCGTTACCGCTAACGTTGGCATACTTTGGTTTGTCATTATGATTAACTTTTGAGACATTTTGGTAGCGTAGTCCTGCGCAACATTCTCGTTAGCCCCAATCTTTATCTGTGAATCGGATAGTGCGGATTTATCCGCGCCGCGCCTGGTATTGCTTTATACATGTTTTCTATAAATACCGGGCGGGTGGCATTTGATTGGAGAAATTTATCTCAAACCAAAATAGATGCATATGAAAGCCACTTTTATCCGCTTGATCCTGCTATGCGCGTTGGGCATGTCAATGTCCGCGCTCTATGCCCAGAACGACGTCATGATGCAGGCGTTTTACTGGGACGTACCGGTTGATGACGTCAACAAGAATGGCACGTGGTGGACAAACCTAAAAAACAAATCCGGAGACCTGAAGGACGCAGGTATCACTGGAATCTGGGTACCATCTCCCGCCAAGGGGAACTTTGGAATCTACGACATGGGATACGGGATATTCGACCTTTATGATCTAGGAAACTATAATCAGAAGGGGACTGTGGAGACGCGCTTTGGTTCTCGCTCGGAATTGGAACAAATGATCAGTCAACTGCACTCCGACGGCATCGAAGTGTATGCAGACATCGTGCTCAATCACCTCTACACGGGCGACACGGAAGACGAGGTTAATCCTGCGGTGAAGCAATATGTCTTCGATGAGGCGTTTCGCAACGGCCAGCAGTATTCGCCCTATCCAACCAATGAGATTACATGGGTGATCAAGAATGCCGCACCGGGTGATTACTACATCCAGGTTCACGGGTATCACCTTTACAGCACCACAAAAACCGAGCGGGGGTATGACCTTCAAATCGACTACACCGGATCGGGCTTCAACTCCACCTTCTCGTGGGAGAGCGAGCCGAATGACGGCAGCGGGAGTTACAACGTCTTCCCCGCTTCTGGAAATACTGTTCGCGGACACATTGAAGTCGGAGACCTGGATGAGTATCGCATCACGGTATCTTCTACACGCGATGTATTTATTCGCCTGACTGCCCGCCGGGAGAATGCCAGTCCCTGGGAATGGGCCTGGGCGGATCAAACCAATGGTTACTATCCGAAAGCAATCTGGTATAACGGTACCAACATTGCTACGACGTCACAGCTCGAGGCACATACCAACACCGGGGTGAGTTACGTTACACACACCGGAACGGGTGAAGCGAACTTCACATGGTCTTATGCTGACTTTCACCCAGTCGACAACAACGATTGGCTTGGTTACCCGGGGAGCGATGAAGTGATTACCAATACGAAGTTTTTTGGCAACGACCTGAATACGTTCAGCGCGACGGTGGCGAATCGCTACAAGGACTGGGGAGTATGGCTGAGCAATCAACTGGGCTTTGATGGGTATCGTCTCGATTTTGTCCGGGGCTTTCAGGAGAGCTATGTTGCTGGCTGGGTTAACAACCTGCCATTGAAAGGCGGGAACCAGCGCTTTATCGTGGGCGAATACTGGGGGGCCGATTTCCGGATCAAGGACTGGGTAAACACGGTCGCCTCCTATGGCGCGGACGTGGATGCGTTCGATTTTCCATTGAAGTCGTCGTTGACATCGATGTGCAATGGTTCGGGCAGCACCTTCGATATGCGGTGGCTTAACCATGCTGGCATGGTTCGCAACAATTCGGGTAACTCCTTGCCGGGAACTTCTGTCGTAACCTGGCTGGAAAATCACGATACCGGAAAGGAACACGACAAGTGGATCACGAAGGACTGGAAAATGGGATACGCATACATACTTACGCATGAAGGGAGGCCATGTGTTTTCTACAACCACTATTTCGGAGATGTAATGACCGATGCCCACAACCCGTCGTTAACGGTAACACCCGATTCAAATCTCGACATAGACATTCGCAAGCTGATCTTTGTTCGAAAGACCTACCTCGGGGGCACATTGACCGTGCTCAGTGAAGTGGGGAACCCGTATCCGTCCGGCGACGCCTATAACGTATACGTCGCACGTCGCGCGGGTAATGGTAGCAAGAGCGGCGCAATTGTCGTTATCAACAATCACGATTCACAGACTAAGAGCCTTTGGGTAGATTCATCGCCATCGGGCTGGACGAATTGGGCCGGAGTGACGCTCGTCAATGCGTTCAACGATTCAGAGACGGTGACTGTGCAGGGCGATGGCAGGGTGAACCTTTCGGCGCCGCCGCGTGGATATGCCGTGTATGTGAGTGAGGATGAATACGTCGAGTATAACGATCCGGGTCAAGAATTGACCGGATTCATGGTTGAAGATAAGGCATTGCAACAGGGCCGGGCAGGGGAGTCCGGACTTACGCTCGAGGTGTGGTCCAATCCGGCAACGGAGAGTCTCAACGTGCACGTGGCATTTCCCGGCGAAGGGAAGGCAACCCTCGAGATCCTGTCACCACAAGGCAATCGTTTAGAGGCGAAGAAGGTATTGGTGAATGCGACCGCCACAATTGATGTGCGACAGCTGCCTCCGGGGGTGTACTTTGTCAATGGTAAGTTTGGCCGTTACCGGGCAACGAAGAAGTTCATTAAGGAGTAAGGTCAGGGACGAAATCCCTTGGCCGTCTATTTGAGGCATTGAACCTTCTCCACGGTAAACGGAAATTTACCAATGCACATATTTTGATTGCAGACCACCTCCAAGGTAGGTCAGGAAAAGGGCACGAGATCGTTCGGCCCGTCCGGACAAAAAGAAAGGGGCTGATCCAGCCCCTTTTCTTGTCAGTTTGGTGCCTCTTCGTCAGCGTCGTCTTGCACTGGGATCAACAACCTGACTTCCGAACCCAACTCCGGCGAACCGGTGACCATCTACTTTTTCTTCCCTTTCTTCAGCGAGCTGTCGCGAACGATGAGTCGTGTCTTCAGGACCTTCGTCTCGGGCTGAAGTTCGATGTCGCTGTCCTTGGTTTTCATTTCTATTTGGCGAATCAGAAGCTTTGCTGCCTCCTGACCCATTTCAAAACCGGGCTGGTCTACCGACGTCAAGGGTGGATCGAGGAGCGCTGTGAAAAACCAGTTACTGAAGCCGACAACGGCGATGTCTTTCGGGATCTTTAAACCGGCATCCTTGATGGCCTGCATGGCTCCCATGGCGGCAGGGTCGTTGGTGGCGAAGATCGCGTCTGGTTTCTCCGACAGCGTCAGTAGCTTCTCCGTTGCGCTCTTGCCTTCTTCAATCGTACCCAGCGGACACGACACGATCAGGCTCTTGTCTACGGGCATGTTGCGTTCCTTGAGGGCTTCCAGGTATCCCTGAAGCCTTTGTTTTGTAATCTCCAGGTTGGGGGGGCCTTCGAGGTGGGCGATGCGTTGACATCCCTGGTCGATCAGGTGAAGGGTGGCCTCTTTTGCGCCGCTGAGGTCGTCGACAATGATCTTGCTCGAGTTGGGGGTTTCGTAAACGCGGTCGAAGAAGACCATCGGCACACCCTTGGCGAGGATACTGTCGATGTGGTCGAACGTGTTGGTCTCGCGGGATACCGAAATAAGCATACCGTCCACGCGACTGTTGAATAGCGCCTTGATATCCGTCTTCTCGCGTTGCAGCGATTCGTTTGATTGCGTGATGATGACATTGTAGCCCGCACTGTACGCGACGTCCTCGATGCCGCTGATGACGGTCGAGAAGAAGAAGTGAACCAACTCCGGAATAATTACTCCGATGGTGTTGGTCTTGCTCTGACGCAGACTCAGTGCGACAATATTAGGCTGGTAATTCAGCTTTTCCGCCAGCTCGTTGACCGCTTTTTTAGTCTCCGGGCTGATGTCGGGGTGATCTTTTAGCGCCCGCGATACCGTTGACGGTGAAATACCGAGTTCGCGCGCGATGTCCTTAATGGTGACTTGATTGTACTTCATGTGAGCAAGTTAAAGCCGGTATGAAGATCTCCGCAACTTGTTGCACAACTTTTTTATGGCAGCGTCGCAAACGTTTGAACATTATCTCAAATGTGGTTCTTTTGGCTGATTTCCGCCATACGACCGCTCGCTTGCAATATGTGAACGGCAATGGAGATGAAAGGGCGAGCTCTGTAAGGTTTAACACGTAATTGCTCGGATTCCTCATGATCGAAGCGACAGCGTGGAGCTTTTTACACAATATGATACCTGATGCTTCTGATTGTACCGATTTCGTCGATGAATGTAGGGTGATGTCGGCACTTTAACCGGCTGGAACGGCAATTTAACCGGCAATAAGGCGAAAACGTGATTCGGGTTGTATTACCGGCGAAGAACGATTTTATGGGGGGCCGCCGAGCGTTAAATTATTAACCCGATTTCACTCAAAACGTCAACCCATTGACCACTCGCGCTCAGGTCGTAACGCGTCATTTTTTCACTTTACCTGCTGGCCATGGTGGGTCACTGCGCGCTCGTGCGGTGATAGCGGTCCTTTCAATTGCATTCTCTGTCACATTTTCAAATTCGATCGCCCAGATCGGATGCGAATGTCCAACTGAATGCGGTCCGTGCACCGGGGGTTTGACGAGCTTAACAATAGAATATACTGGCGGAGCAATTGTCGGACTTACCGTTACCATTGAAGACGGTGGAGGCGTTTTGTACTCGAACTCTGCCCTTCTGATTGGCAGTAATCCCATTACCGTTGAAAGTAGTGCCGGAACTGGCCAACTGTTTGTCGGGAATTTCGTGAAAGTCACAGGTACTCTGTTGTTCTCTGAGACACTTCAGACAGATTGCACTGACCCTGTAACGCCAGGAACTACGTACCAATATTTCGAAATCATTTCAAGCACGGATATTAGCGGAAGTCCGGTGTGTTGTGAGGAAACGGATCAACCCCAGGTTGCACCGACCTTCACATCCTGCCCAATCGACATGACTGTGCCGATCGTGAGTGGGTGTGCCGCAACCGTCACGTGGCCTTTGCCCACAGCGACGACGTTTTGCGGGGAAAACGCTATTTTGTCGTCAAGCCATTCGCCAGGTCAGTCCTTTCCATTGGGTACCACCGTTGTGCAGTATGTTGCGACCGATGGCTACGGAAATACGGACACGTGTTCTTTCGAGGTTGAAGTAGTGGACGAAACGCCACCGGCAATCAGCTGTCCCTCGAATAGCTTCTTACCAGTTCAGGCCAATTGCAAGGTTGCGCTTCCTGACTACACCGGAACGGCATTTCCCTTTGATAATTGCGATGGTTCGGACGTCGAAATTTCTCAGTTACCGCTACCTGGTACCGTTCTAGAAGGACCCGGAACAGAGGAGATTGTAACCCTGACGGCGATTGATGCCGCTGGGAATCAGAACAGTTGTCAATTCACCGTAACAACGGTTGACGAAACCGCGCCTGCGGCACAGACAATCTTGGATAGGGACGAATACGTCAACGCTGCTTGTGAATTCATTATCCCGGATTATTCGAATTTGGTTGTTGCCTTGGATAATTGCGATGACAACCTGGAGATCACTCAATCACCAACCATCGGTTCCACCATCAACGGTGCGGGAACCGTTCAGACGATCACGCTAACCGTCACGGACGACAGTGACAATAGCACCATCCGGGAATTTAATATTACGCTCCTCGACAACATCCCACCACAGATCACCTGCACAGCGGACATCGAGGAAAATCTGATTGCTGATTGCGACTTTGTGCTTCCTGACTACACCTCGCTAGCCGTTGTCTCTGACAACTGTGATGAGGATGTTGTAGTTACCCAGTCGCCGGAACCAAACGAGATTTTGTCCGGCCATGGAACCGTGCACGTGATAACCCTCACGGCAACGGACGATTGGGGAAACGAGAGTACCTGCACGTTCAACCTCACTTTACTCGATATCACGCCACCGGAATTCACCATTTGTCCTGCAGATTTCACTGAAAACCTGGACCCAAATTGCGACTTCGTGCTTCCGGATTATCGGAATCTGGCCACCGCCGACGACAATTGCGCAGTCGTCTCAGTGGCACAAGTCCCTGCACCGGGCACGCCATACTCGGGTCACAATACCACGATTGACATAACGCTCACGGCGATGGATCAGGCGGGCCTGACCGACGATTGCACCTTCACCGTCACGTTGAATGATGTTACGCCGCCTGAATTCAACACCGCGCCAACAGACCATGACGTCTTTGTTGATGAAGAGTGTGAATTTCTCGTCCCGGATTACGCACTGTCAGCCACCGCGAGCGACGCATGCGATGCGAATGTGTCAATTACCCAGTTGTCCCCCCCCGGTCAATAGTCTGCTCGCTGGACATAATACCACGCAAGCGATTACCCTGCGAGTTATCGATGACGCGGGCAACTTTTACGATTCGACTTTTACGGTCGCCTTGCGCGATACCTTGTCTCCTTCGTTTGTAATGGCGCCCGACGATCATGACGTGTACCTTGACGCTGGCTGTCAGTTTGCACTGCCGGACTACACGGGGGAAGCGGTCGCCACCGACAACTGTGACAATGCTGTGACGATCACCCAGTCACCGATCGTTGGAACTTTATTGACCGGACATAATTCCTCACTTGATGTCACATTGACCGCCACCGACGACGCGGGCAACTTTTCAAGGCGACAGTTCACGATCACCGCGAAGGACACGATATCCCCCACGTTCGATGTCACCCCGGTGGACCATGACGTGTTTCTGGATAGCCAATGCGAATTTACAATACCCGACTACACCTTGGATGCTACAGCCTTTGATAACTGCGACGCCGAGGTCACGATCACACAATTCCCGATTGTCGGAACCGTTATGACCGGCCACAACTCGTTCGTTGATTTGATCCTAACTGCGACGGATGATATCGGGAATACCGCCCTGAGAAAATTTACCATAAGCTTGAAAGACACCATCTCACCCGAGTTTACAAGTACGCCTCCTCCCCAGGAAGATGTCTGGGACGGAAACCAATTCATCGTACCAGACTATACCGGGCTGGTTTCCATAGAAGACGGTTGTGACGACCAGGACGTCGTGTTGTCTCAAACCCCGGAGGTGGGAGAGGTTCTCCTATACAGTGGAGGTGCACAGCCGACAATCGTAATCAACGCAACCGATAAGGCGTCGAACGCGAGCAGTACGTCATTTGTTCTTGACCTGGTTGACGTGACTCCACCAGTAATCACGAACATGCCAGCCGACATTGTCGTCTCTGCGAATGCGGCCTGTACCGCCACGGCGTCATGGACAGCACCCACCGTTACGGACGCCGCCAGCGGTGTGGCTTCGGTGGTCAGCGACCACTTTCCAAATAGCAGTTTTCCGCTGGACACAACGATAGTTACCTACACGGCTACCGACCACGCCGGCAACGTCTCGCAGGCAAGCTTTAAGGTGATCGTTCGCGATACGACAAAACCGGTCTTCAGCTGTGTGCAGCCCGCTGTAGTTGTCAACCCCCAGGAAGATTGTTACGGGGTTGCGACCTGGGATCCACCAATCGCGACAGATAACTGTAACGTCACAATTACGAGCACCCATGAACCCGGTGACGAATTTCCTATGGGCAGGACTGTCGTTCAGTATACCGCAAGCGACGCCGCCGGGAATCAGGCTACTTGCTCGTTCAATGTGATTGTTCGCGACAACCTGGCTCCGGTGATCGATGGCTGCCCTGATGAGGATATTGTTGTCCAGGTGACTTCGGCCTGCGGGGTAGTTGTAAACTGGGTTGCGCCGACGGCGACTGATAACTGCACGTTTACGCTGGACAGCAACTTCCAACCGGGTGACACTTTCTTTCCGGGCGTCACCGAGATTGTCTACACGGCGACAGACACATCGGGGAACTCGTCGGTCTGTTCGTTCCATGTCATCGTAGAGGACAACACACCGCCCGTGTTCAATAATTGTATCGAGGAGGTCACAGCAGTCGCGGATTCGTTATGTCAAGCGGTGGTGAGTTGGACACCGCCAACCGCCACTGACCTGTGCAGTAGTTTTGTCGATGTGGTAGCCTCCCATGAGCCCGGCTCTACTTTCCCTCAGGGTACAACGACCGTAGTGTACACCGCGACAGACAGTGCCGGAAATGTCGCAACCTGTGGGTTTAATGTCGTAGTTCAGGACGAGTTGCCCCCCGTTTTCCTCTCCGCCCCTGAATCCATCACCGCAGTGGCCGATGACGATTGCAGTGCATCGGTTAGCTGGGTGGAGCCCGAAATCTACGACTGCGATGAAGTGACCTTGAGTACAACACACGAACCGGGAGCTGCCTTCGGATTGGGTGAAACGGTAGTGACCTACACGGCAATTGATCCCGCGGGAAATAGAACGTTACACTCCTTTTCAGTGACGGTGGAAGACAAAACAGGGCCGACATTCACAGAATGCCCATCCGACATTGAAGTTGAGGCGACCAGTGGTTGCGAGGTGCCGGTATCGTGGACACCTCCGACGGCAACCGACAATTGCGACGGCAACCCCGATGTGATGAGTACTCATATGCCCGGAGACGTCTTCAGGATTGGGACTACTGCCGTGAGCTACACCGCAAGCGATGAAGGAGGGAATACCGTCACCTGTTCATTTAACGTAATTGTCGCTGATGGCACTAAGCCTGTCATTTCGGGTTGCCCGAATGAGGACATCGTTGCGGAGGCTTCGGCGTCTTGCGGCGTCGTCGTGACATGGGATGAGCCGACCGCCACGGATAATTGTCGCGTGGCGATGACGTCGACGCACAATTCCGGAGACACCTTTGAGCCCGGGACTACCCAAGTAGTCTATACCGCCACAGACAGTCTCGGCAATGTCGCAACCTGCTCATTCCAGGTTATTGTCGAAGACAAAACCGCGCCTGTTTTTCTTGACTGCGTTCAGCCCGAAATTGTCGTCGCCGCCGATGCTTCGTGCTTCGCTACGGTTAACTGGACGGCGCCCGCTGTGAGCGATAACTGCGGGAATGTGACACTGACTTCAACCCATGAACCGGGAAGCGCCTTTCCTTTAGGATCAACGCACGTCGTCTACTCCGCTACGGATCAAAGTGGAAATTCATCGACCTGTTCGTTTAAAGTCATCGTTAATGATGTAACCGGTCCCGCGTTTGTGGACTGCCCGGCTTCAATCGCTGCGTCCGCCGACGAAAATTGTGGTGCCGTTGTAA
>CAZIAG010000063.1:0-12449 GCA_964537375.1 uncultured Roseivirgaceae bacterium | reverse complement strand
AGTATCTCTTGTTCATTGAGTGTCTCATTTTCCAGCAGGGCACTCGCCACCGCATCGAGTTCGTTGCGGTATTTCGTGAGTAGCTTGCGGGCGTCTTCATGGCATTCCCTGATGATTTTCAAGACTTCCTCATCAATTGCTTCCGCCGTGCGTTCGCTGAATGGTTTGGCCGCGCCAAAATTTCCCCCGTACGGAGAATCCAGGTATGGGTTTGACTTTGGGGCAAGCTGTATCATGCCGAGGCGTTCGCTCATTCCCCAACGTGTAACCATTCCCCTGGCAATTTGGGTAGCCTGTTCAATGTCGTTTTCGGCACCGGTTGTTTTGGATCCAAAAACAATCTCCTCGGCTGTTCGTCCGCCAAGTATCCCGACGATGCGTGCGCGGAGATAAGCCTCAGAGTAGTTATATCGATCCGACTCGGGACGTTGGTACGTGACGCCGAGTGCTTGCCCACGCGGAACGATGGTTACGCGATTAACCGGGTCTGCACCCGGAACAACCAGTCCGAGGATCGCGTGTCCGCTTTCGTGATAGGCAATTCGCTGACGTTCTTCAGGGCTGAGAACGAGTGACCGCTCCGGTCCGAGTACGATCTTTTCAAGCGCGTCGAGGAAATCGATTTGATTGACGGTATTGCGGTCGCGACGAGCGGCAAGCAGCGCGGCTTCGTTTACCAAATTGCGGAGGTCTGCACCCGAAAGGCCTGGTGTTGCGGAGGCTATTTCCTTAAGGCTGACATTCTCGTCGAGGGGAACGTTTCGCGTATGAACTTTGAGAATTGCCTCCCGACCGTTTCGATCCGGAAGGTTTACGACTACCCGCCGGTCGAAACGGCCGGGGCGAAGCAATGCTTTATCGAGCACATCCGGTTGGTTCGTGGCTGCCAAAACAATGACACCCTCTTTGCTTGAGAATCCATCCATCTCGGTGAGGATTTGGTTGAGCGTTTGTTCCTGTTCGCTGGACCCTCCGATAGCTGTCATTCCCCGCGCCCTTCCGATGGCGTCGAGTTCATCGATAAAGATGATAGCCGGTGCATGTTCCCTGGCCTGTTTAAAGAGGTCGCGCACCCGCGCAGCTCCTACACCGACGATCATCTCAATAAATTCCGACGCACTCATTGAAAAGAACGGTACGCCCGCTTCCCCTGCAACGGCTCTCGCCAGCAGCGTCTTACCGGTTCCCGGAGCGCCCACAAGAAGCACTCCCTTCGGCGCTGTACCCCCGAGACGCGTGTATTTCTTCGGATTCTTCAGAAAATCGACAACTTCTACAAGTTCATTTTCTGCTTCATCGATGCCAGCAACATCTTCAAACGTTACTTTCTTGTCTTTGATATTGTCGTAACGCTTTGCCTTGCTGCTGCCGATTCCCATGATACTCCCCATTCCGCCAAATCCACCACCCTGTTGTGCACGTCGATACATCCATATGTAAAAGCCGATGATGAGCAACGCTGGTCCGAACAAGATCAGGAATGACAAAAGAGGGTTTCCTCCATCATCCATCGGTTCGGCGCGTATGACCACCCCGTTGTTGATAAGCAATTCTTCGAGACCGTCATCCGCAAAGGCAGGTACTTCAGTGGCAAAGTTCTTAGCGTCGACAGGTTTGTTGTTGATATTTAATCCCGTCGTGTCACCTCCATTGCGATTTGGTATGGTAACGGGATTCTTAAATTTTCCGGTTACGGACAGGCCACGTGAAAAGATTTCGCTGACGTTTCCTGCCTTGACTTGCTCCTTGAATAGGGTATATGGGATTTTTACCTGAGCGTCGCTACCCGGGAAGAAATATCTTCCAATAATGAAGTTCAATGCAAGAATCCCGATAATCCAAAGCCAGATCCTCCCCGACGGCCACTGCCATCTTTCTGGCGGACGGTTGGTGTCCGACTGGCGTGTGCTGTATCCTGGACGTGGTGTACGTTGTCCGTTCATTGTCTCCTGCTTAAGCAATTCACGTGCGCGGTCAGCATTGAAAACCTGTCACGACCTCACGCGATGGAATCCGCGTGCATGCTCCCGCGCCATTTTCACGGGTTGATCCTTCATTTGGGCACTTGCCGCTCGCCGGCGGGTCAAATTTCGTTGAACTTCTTCGGGTGACATCAGGGGTTGTTCCGGTCTGATGATCAATCTCAAGGTTGGGTCATTGGTGACAAAGGACCACATCCAGCTTAACGCCAGTTCAACTTTGTTGCGGAAACTGGTTATCGGAAGCAAGTGAACAAAAAGCCATATGACCCACGCTGCAAAACCTTTAAGGAAAGCCTTCGGTAAATCCGCAACGGCCTTGTACTTCGATATGATCGCCATGCTTCCCTTGTTCTTGTAACTGAACGGCAACATTTGTTTTCCTTCAGCGTCGCGTTTAAGATTTGCGGCCAGGTGTCGGCCCTGCTGGATGGCGACCTGCGCGAGTTGAGGATGACCATTTGGATATCGCGGGTCCGAAGTATCGAGACTAATATCACCAATTGCAAAGACGTCCTGGGTGCCTTGCACGCGGTTGAATGCGTCTACGATGACACGGCGGCTCCGTCCAATCGATTCTGCAGGTAAGCCATTGACTTCTCTTCCAATCACACCCGATGTCCAGATCAATGCGGCTGAAGGAATTCGTTCTCCGTTTGAAAGGATGACTGTTTCGTCGACGTAATCCTTTACAGCGACATTGAGTTTAATATTTACACCCAGTTTTGCGAGTACCCTGGTTGCTTCTTCCTGGGATTTTGCGCTCATCGGGCCTAGCAATGTTGGGGCCGCTTCCACAAGGTAGATAGGTAGATCAACGAAGTTAATCTCGGGATACTCTTTCGGCGCGATGTGATGAGCCATTTCAGCCAGCATGCCTGCGACTTCGACACCCGATGGGCCACCACCGGCAATGACGACATTGGTTAACCTCATCCGTTCTCTGATGTCAGTCGTTTTCACAGCCCGCTCCATATTCATGAGCAGGTGATTCCGTAGGTTGGTCGCATCGCTTATCGTCTTGAGAGGCCATGCGTTCTTCTTGACATTTTCCATCCCGAAATAGTTGCTCTCTGTTCCCAACGCCAATACGAGATAGTCGTAGGGTTCTACTCCGGAATCAGTAATGACTTCCTTATTCTCCAGGTCCACCTTCAAAAAGCAACCCATGTGGAATCGCAAGTTGGATTTCTCCTGAAACAGTCGACGAAATGGATAGCTGATATTCGTTGGCTCAATGAATGCCATGGCGACCTGATACAGCAGCGGTGTGAAGTAGTGAAAGTTATTACGATCGACAAGCGTAACCTGAAACCGTCGATCATTGGCCATTCGCTTAATGAAATTGATGCCGGCGAAGCCGCCACCGACTATTACTACCTTTTTTATTTTGGAATCCATAACTAACTTTTAGTTGAGTCGATGTCTATTATATATACATATATATACACGCCTACCACCCCGCTCAAACGCCGGCATCAAAAGCAAACGACCTATTCGTTTCAGATGTACGTGCGCCTGTTTTCTTTTCCGCGGTACTTCACAAGCATGTGAATCCATACGGATTTTGAGATGCGGAGCGTTAAAGGCAACAACCCAAAGACGATCACGGCGGTTGCAATCAGCGACAATCCCCATGTGATCCCTACCCGGGAGTAAACCAGGGCAAGGGCAACCGCCGCGAAAAGGATTGCATTGATTGCATAGCTGATATACGCCGCGCCGAGGTAAAAGCCCGGTTCGGGCAAATACGGAAGGCCGCATGCTGGGCATTCCTTTGGCATGTCCATGAATCGCCGGCTATACATCGGATGGCTGAACAGTCTGCCTTCGCGACAGCGGGGACACCGCATGGTTAACAAACTCCCAATGAACGACCGTTTTGACTTCACTTCGTTTCGTTTGTCCTACTTTCACGCTCGATAAACTGACGCAGCATATACTGCAGAATTCCATTGTTCTTGTAATAGTCAATTTCCACAGCACTGTCCAACCGACAGATGACCTGGAATGTCAACGTTTGTCCGTTCCCGCGGTCTGCGGTCACGGTCAGGTGTTGAAACGGCTTCACGTCTTCGTCGAGGTTTTCCAAACGGAATATCTCCTTTCCCGTAATCCCCAACGTCGCCTGATTTTCACCCTCCATAAACTGCAAGGGTAAAACCCCCATGCCTACGAGGTTGCTTCGGTGTATTCTCTCAAAACTCTCTGCAATTACAGCCCGGATGCCCAGCAAATATGTTCCCTTTGCTGCCCAGTCTCTTGATGATCCGCTACCGTACTCCTTGCCAGCGATTACCACGAGAGGGGTATCTGTTTTTTTGTATTCCATCGCCGCTTCATAAACCGTCATTTCCTTATTTGACGGAAAGTGCATCGTATATCCGCCTTCACGGGAAGCCAGCTTGTTCTTGATGCGAATGTTGGCAAAAGTCCCGCGAACCATGACTTCATCATTGCCACGGCGTGAACCGTAGGAATTGAATTGATCTGGTGATACACCACGTTCTGTAAGGTATTTTCCGGCAGGCGACTGGACGCCGATCGTTCCCGCAGGTGATATATGGTCGGTAGTGACGGAATCACCAAGTACTAGCAACGCGCGCGCACCGACGATCGGTTGAATAGGGGCAGGCTTTTCCGGCAAGTTCACAAAGAACGGAGCCTCCCGCACATATGTGGAATCAGCATCCCATTGATATGATTTCGATAGTGGCGCTTCAAGTTGCTGCCACTGTTCATCACCGGAGAATATCTCCGCATAGTTCTTCCTGAAATATTCTTTTTTAACTACCCGGCTGACTACCTCCTGGATCTCTTTCTCCGATGGCCAGATATCGCGGAGGAACACGGGCCTACCGTTGTTGCTTTTTGCCAGCGGTTCGGTTTCCATATCAATGTCTATTCGTCCCGCAATTGCGTAGGCGACAACCAACAATGGTGACATTAGGAAGTTCATCTTCACTTGAGGATGTATACGCGCCTCAAAATTCCGGTTACTGGAAAGGACAGACGCCACGATCAAATCGTGTTCCGTTACGGCATCGGCTATCGGTTGCGCCAGGGGACCGGAGTTTCCTATGCATGACATGCACCCGTACCCAACCACATGAAAGTTCATTTGCGCCAGTTTTTCCGACAGACCGGCTTCAGCCAGGTAGTCAGTGACGACTTTTGATCCAGGCGCAAGGCTCGTCTTTACCCAGGGTTTTACATTTACACCAAGTTCCAAGGCCCTCTTCGCTAAAAGCCCGGCCCCAATCATCACGTCTGGATTCGACGTATTTGTGCAACTCGTTATTGACGCGATCGCGACAGCGCCGTCGCTTAGGTGGAAAGACTGGCCGTCCATCGACACCTCAACGGTGCGCATCTCACTGGGTTCAATTTGTTCGACCTGAGATGGCGCAACGTTACCACCTTCACCACTCCAACGGTTTAGCGGCCTGTCGGTAAACATTATGTACTTGCGCTGATAACTCTTTTCGATTACGTCGGTGATTGTAGCCTTCGCTTTGCGCAGCGTGATCTTGTCCTGTGGTCGGCTGGGACCGGAGATCGATGGTTCTACTGAGGCGAGATCCAGGTCTACGATTTGGCTATATTGAATCGCATCTTCACTCTCGCGCCAGAGCAAGTTTTCCTTTGCATATGCCTCCGTGAGTTCAATCACCTCCGTAGCCCGGTTTGTTCGATCCAGATATTCAATGGTTTTCTGGTCGATCGGGAAATACGTAATGGTACAACCGAACTCAGGCGACATATTGCCAATCGTTGCGCGGTCAGGGACGGATAACGAATCGAGACCCGACCCAAAGACCTCGACGAATTTTCCGACGACCTTCGTGCGGCGCAGGAGTTCGGTGATGGTCAGCACGAGGTCGGTTGCTGTGCTGCCGACTGGGAGTTTCCCCTTTAGTCGTAGTCCGATAACTTCCGGTAGCGTAAAGAATTGGGGTTGACCCAACATGGCTGCCTCAGCTTCAATACCGCCGACGCCATACGCAACAATGCCCAGTCCGTTCACCATCGGCGTGTGTGAATCGGTTCCGACCACGGTATCTGGAAACGCAACACCGTCGCGTTCAATAACACATCTCGAAAAATATTCAAGGTTCACCTGGTGGCAAATTCCCATGCCCGGAGGCACGACCGAGAAATTCTTAAATGCGCTTTGTGCCCATTTCAGGAACCGATACCGTTCTTTATTTCGATCGTATTCTTTTTCAACATTCCGACGGTAGGCTTGGTTATTGCCGTAATAGTCCACCTGAACGGAATGATCGATAACAAGGTCAACAGGAATCAGTGGATTTATCAATGCGGGATTTTTTCCCTTTCGCGACATTTCTTCACGTAAAGACGCAATGTCCACGATAGCCGGAACTCCCGTGAAGTCCTGCATCAACACGCGGGCAGGCATAAAAGGGATCTCGCGTTCAGCGGGTTTGGGTTTCCATCCCAGTATGGTATTAATGTGCTCCTGCGTAATGACATAACCGTCGGCGTTGCGAACAACGTTCTCCAAAAGAACCCGTATACAGAAGGGAAGTTTTTCAATGGCGTGGCCTTTCTCTTTAAGGACACGAAGACTGTAATAATCGAGTTTCTTTTGTCCGATCGAAATTTGTCTGCGAACACCGAGAATGTCTGGATGGGCCATGCATTTGGATGTTTAGGATTGATACGCTTTCCAACGAGGGTCGAGCATTCAACTATCTAACACGCAGAACGGTGCTTTTAGTTGCACTTTAGTTGGTTCTGTGGCGCATTTTTCTCATACAACGCGACGGTAGTAAGCGATCGCTCTTTTGGAAACGATTTCGGTCATTGGGCGAGATAGCCGCCGTCAATTGGATAATAGGAACCAGTAACAAACGATGCCTTTGGAGACGCGAGCCACACAGTCAATTCAGCGACTTCCTCCGGTTCACCGAGTCGACCGATTGGATGCGCAGTGACCAAGACGTCCAGCGTCGCTTTATCCAGATTGTTCATTACCAACGGTGTCTTAATATAGGCGGGGCCAATGGCGTTGATTCGTATGTTCTTGTCGGCGTACTCCAGTGCAGCCGCTTTGGTCAAACCAACCACGCCGTGTTTTGCCGCAACATAGGCGGGGGACATTCGTGTTCCAGTGCTTCCAAGGATCGATGCCATGTTGATAATGGAACCGCCACCGACCTTTAGCATGGCTGGAAGTTGATATCGCATGCCGTAAAAGACACCCGACAGGTTGATATCGATGACCCTTTGCCATCCGTCAATAGGATAATCGCCCGTAACCGCCAAGGGACCACCGATACCGGCGTTGTTGACGGCGATGTCGAGCGAACCGTATTTCTTCAAAGCCTGGTTAACGAGCGACTCATTTTGTTTCGGGTCGGATGAATCAGCTCGGTAGAATACCGCTTCGCCGCCGGCCTCGACGATGCGGCGCACCACTTCCAATCCGCCGTTTTCGTCGATGTCAGAAACAATAACGCGGGCTCCCTCGCTGGCGAATTGAACCGCAATTGCTTTCCCTATTCCTGAACCCGCACCCGTTACAATGGCGACTTTATTGTCAAGCGTTCTCATATGAATTTTTTTTCAATCTCTTTCCTGGACGGGCTTTATGCTATGCCGTTCGTCCCATTACCGGATGACTTTTGTTTCCATCTTCCCTGACGAATGACCTATGATGATTCCGGATACCATCGAATGGAGGAAAATGCCGGTTTCCACTACGCCGGGTATGGCTTTTAAGCGCCAATGAGTTTTAGCCGGATCGGGTATCGAATCAAAATGGCAATCAACGATAAGGTTCCCGTTGTCGGTGATGAAGTCTGCATTGCCCTTTCGGCGTACCACCGGAATGCAGCCTTCGTTCTGTAGGCGCTTCAACAACAACGGAGTGGCAAACGTGACGATCTCAACGGGCAAAGGAAATCCGTGGAATACCTCAACACACTTCGATTCGTCAACAATGACCAGGAATTGATCGCTGTTGTATTCGATTATTTTCTCGCGCAGCAATGATCCACCTCCACCTTTGATCAAATTCCCCGCATGGTCGACCTGGTCCGCTCCGTCAATAGAGAGGTCGATGCGGTTGAGTTTTTCAAAGGAGGTGAGGGGGATACCTAACATTCGCGCCACGCTTTCTGTACGGATGGAAGTGCATACGGCTTGTATGCGTAAACCGCCTTTTACCAGGTCACCAATTTTTTGGATCGCAAATTCGGATGTGGAGCCGGTTCCCAAACCGATTACCATCCCGTCCCTGATTTCCTCTACGGCTCGTTCCGCGGCTACTTTTTTTGGATCTAACATAACGAGTTGCTTACTGGAGGGTGGCGCAATGATCTGAAAATAGCGAACATTTTTGATGCGGATTTCCTATCTTACCTCTCTAAACCGCCTCGCATGAAGCCCTCAAAAATCATCCCGTTGACATTGACTTTCCTGCTTTCGCCCCTGATTTCAGGGATAGTCATCGGTCAGACTTGTGTTACGGATACGCTGGACCACCGCGTGGCTGAGTTCATCAAAAATCACGAGCCAGCCTATGCTTCGGGACAATTGTCAATTGATGATCTGCGCAAGAATGGACCGACGGTTTTTGCGCGACTTCCTGACGACAGCGTGAAGCGTGTCGCAATTGGCTCGGGCGGGCTTAGGGTAAATGTCTTGAACGCGTCAAACGGCAATAATCTTCCGGTCATTATCAATTTTCACCCCGGGGGTTTTGTTGTCCCGCTGCAACCCTGGATGGAGTACGAGGCGTTGGACTTGTCGCGAAGATTTAATGCCGTGGTATTTGATGTAGACTATAGGGTTGGCCCCGAGCACAAACATCCATCGGCCACAGTTGACGCATGGACTGCATTCGAGTGGGTTATCGAGCATGCCAAAGAATATGGAGGTGACCCGACGAGGATCATCGTCAAAGGAACAGAGGCTGGTGCTACACTTGCCGCCCAGGTAATGCATCGTGCCAAACGTGAAAAAAGAATGGATGCTTTGCGCCTTGTAATGATGATTTGTCCGGCCGTAGATAACCCGATGATCAGTTATTATCCATCGCAGGACGCTTACAGCACAGGATATTTGCGCACGCGGGACCAGGTTATATTTTCGGTACAGCAGTATTTTGACAAACCTGATTGGTATCACACAAGTGCGCATATTTGGCCGATCTATGAAAGCGATCTGGAGGGACTTCCGCCTGTTCTTATCCTGACGACAGAGTTCGACATGCTTCGCGATGAAGGAATAGCATACGGAAAGAAACTTGAAGCTGCCGGCGTTGCGGTCTCGATCAAATGCTTCCCGCACCAGATTCACGGCTTTATCGGATTGCCGCATACGTCTGGCGAGGTACAACGGGCTTATCAACTTATGGGGGAGGCGATCGTCAACGCCCTGGGGGAGTAACCGCGGTTATTTCTCATATCCCGACGCCCGTTGACGGAAGGCGGTCGGTGTCAATTTCCTGAGGCGGAGAAAGACGCGGTTAAAATAAGTAAGGCTTTCGAATCCACATTCAAACGCGATATGGGCCACCGTGTTATCCGTTTCGGAAAGTAGTATGCAGGCGTGCCCGATGCGAATTTCATTGATGTATTGGGTTAGAGTTTTTCCGGTGACTCGTTTAAAAAACTTGCAAAATGCAGTATCCGAAAGTCCGATCAGCAAAGCGACCTGCCGGAGGGAAATATTTTTTGCAAAATTCTTTTGGATGTATTCGCAGACCGTGTTTATCCGGTGTTCGTTTGTTTTTCCCCGAACTGCGTTAAAATAGGGTGAAGCCAGTTTCTGACCTTTTGCCTTGGAGAGGTGTTGAAGAATGTGCACCAGGCCGGTGATTCGGTGAAGGCCGTCCTGCCTGGGCAACGCCGCAATTTCCTCAAGGATATTCCGGGTTACGAGCGGAGGGAAATAAAGTCCGTTCGAACAGGATTCCAGCAAACCGGAGATGGAGCGGAATTCGGGATAGCGAAGAAATGAATCGATGAATTCCTGCGAGAATTGGATCACGATCGCACTTGACAGGTTCTTTCGCGCGCGATCGCTTACCCAGGTATGCGGCACGTTCGGGCCGATCAACACGAGATCGCCATCACTGAAACTTTCGTGGCTGTCGCCAACCAGGCGCTTCCCTCTCCCACGCGTGATGAGCGTGAGTTCATATTCCGGGTGGTAATGCCATTTGAACGGAAAATAGGGGACGCTGCGTCTGTATGCGACGAACGACGCATTGCCTCTGCGGCTGGGGACATCTTCGTAAGTTGCCTTCATTTATCTTTTATTTCCCAATGAATTGGTTTCGAAAAGGCAAGTTAGTCAATATAGTGTTACTTTTTTCAATTTTTGTATTAATCGCGGTCGGCGGTTCTGCACTATGTTTGTCAAGCATAGCAAGCTTAATTCTCATGGCAATCTCTGATGTTTCTACCAGTATCCTTGACAAACCCTATCCTCTGACCGAGGACCAGGTATCGTTTTACCAGAAGAATCGTTTCATTAAACTGAAACAGGTCTTTGACGAATCCACGATTCAATACTTTAACGAGCGAATTACTCAGAAGGTACTTGAACTCAATACTGTCAAGCAGGATCTGCGCGAACGTGACACGTACGGCAAAGCCTTCCTTCAGCTTTTTAACCTTTGGCGTGAGGACGATGAAATTCGTCGATTTGTATTCAGCAAACGGTTGGCCCGCATCGCCACAGATTTGATGCAGGTCGATGGTGTACGGCTATATCACGACCAGGCATTATATAAGGAAGCAGGCGGCGGCATCACACCGTGGCACGCCGATCAATACTACTGGCCGCTCGCGACAGACAAAACGGTTACCGCCTGGATTCCCCTGCAGGCAACACCGCTTGAAATGGGCCCGCTGGAGTTCAGCGCAGGAAGCCATCAAATCGTGGAAGGTCGTGAACTGGCGATCAGCGATGAAAGCGAAACATTTATACAGCAACGGCTAAGGGTAACCGATTTCACGCACGTCGTTGAACCGTTCGACATCGGCGAGGTAAGCTTCCATTCCGGTTGGGTATTTCATCGTGCCGGGGCGAATGCCACAAACGATATCCGCAAGGTTATGACAGTTATTTATATGGACCGCGACATGATCCTCAAACAACCAGAGAACAAAAATCAGATCATCGATTGGAACACGTGGTGTCCAGGCGCAAAGGTGGGGGAAATTATTAATAGCCCCCTTAATCCTGTACTGTTCGAATATTGATCATGAAGGTTCTTTATATCTGTCCGGCCTGGGGACAGGAGAAAAGCAGTGTTTGCGACCTTCTTGAACGTGTAATCAACGAGGGCTATGACGGCATCGAAATGAACGTGCCGGAGGACGACGAGTACCTGAAGCATTTTTTTGCGAGACTGGATTTTATCCGTGAAAGCATCAAACCCGATTTTGTTTTCGTCGCGCAACAGGTCCTGCCGCCAGCAACGGAGTCGGCCAATGACTATCGTAAACGTATGGCGAAACGGTTGCGCGTACTTGCGGAACTGAAACCGGATTTCATCAACTCGCACACCGGGAAGGACTATTACTCATTTGATGACAATTGTCGAATAATCGAAGAGGCCTGTAATATTTCTTCGGCAACGGGGGTCCCCATACTGCATGAGACACACCGAGGCCGATTTTCATTCCAGTTGTCGACCATCGTTGAGTACCTCGATAAGTTTCCGGAGATGGAACTCGTTGGAGACTTCTCACATTGGTGTACGGTATCGGAGAGCCTCCTTCAGGACCAGCTATGTAGCGTCGATCGCGTGATACCACACGTCACTCACATCCACGCTCGCGTGGGGTTCGAACAGGGACCGCAAGTTAATGATCCCTTTGCACCTGAATGGCACCACCACCTTGAGACGTTCGTCGGTTGGTGGAAGAGAATTATCGAAGCGCGCTATCGGAAGCGGTGTCCAGTCACAACGGTCACGCCAGAGGCTGGACCGCCTCCTTATATGCCGCTACAGCCGTTCACGTGCGAACCTCTTGGCGACCAATGGAGCATCAATTCGAAGATGAAGGAGCTGCTTGATAAGAAACTCGCTCCTCAACCGCAAACCATATTATGACGGACAACAAAAAAGGCATTACCCTCATCGCGCTCATCGCCTCCCTTGGTGGTCTCCTTTTTGGCTATGACACAGCGGTCATTTCCGGCGCGATCGGTAACCTTCGCGAATGGTTTTCCCTTTCGCCTTGGCAGACTGGGTGGGCCATTTCCAGCGCCCTTGTGGGTTGTCTGGTTGGTGCATTGTCGGCCGATCTTTTGAGCACGCGCTATGGAAGAAAATGGAACCTTATTGTCGCCGCGCTAATGTTTCTTATTTCGGCCATTGGAACCGCCTTGCCTGAAACTTTTTCGGTTTTTGTTCTCTACAGGATACTCGGCGGCATTGGTGTGGGGATGGCGTCGATGGTGGTACCGATGTATATCGCCGAG
>CAZIAG010000062.1:0-12450 GCA_964537375.1 uncultured Roseivirgaceae bacterium | reverse complement strand
GTTGCCCGCACAACGGTTTTCGAGACCGCCCCATTCGACCGCTCTGGCATCTCTCCGGAAAAAAGCGCTGCAAGTTAATAGCGTTTTCGTTTTCCCGGCAAAAAAGTTCGGTCGTTAATTTTTTAAAATGCGGCCGATTCCCGGAGCACATGACACGTCTATGCGCCCTGCTCCACGTTCAGTCTACGGGCAACAAAAATTGCGGCCACGCTAAACAACGCCGCGATAGCCCCCACGTAATGGTAGTTGATCAACGCCTTGGCATTGCCGGCAAAAGCCGTCGGCTGCTCGACAACGATCGCACCAGCGATCAATGACGCCAACCCGGAGCTCAGCTGCTGCACCGATGAGCGGATACTCATATAACTGCCCCGTAGATGAGGCTTGATCACGGCAGTCTCCATGGTTGTGGAAGGCACCATCCGGCCGTTGCTGCAAATGAAAAAGAATGCGGTAATGATCAGCGCCACCCAAATGGGTACGGGCATCAGGTTGGTGATGATGAGGATAGGAATGATTGCCAGCGTTCCAAAAACAGTAAATACCTGCAGACGCCCGTAGCGATCGGCCATCCGGCCCACCCAGGGAGAAAAGAACAAAGTACAGAGTCCCCCGACGAAATAGATATAGGCCAGTTGTAACTCGGTGAAGCCAACATTGCCCACCATATACGGGGCTACAAAAGGAATGATAGTGAAATGGCCGAGCATCAGCAACGAAGTGAACATCAACCCGAGACGCGCATTGCGGGAGCCGAAGATCTGTTGGATCAATTCGCCGGGCCTGAGAGGCCTATTGGCGCCCAGGTGTTGCGTCAGGGCCGGCACGGTAATCACCATGAGTCCACATAGAGCAATCGAGAGTATCCCTAAAAGGAGGAAGGGGTAATGCCACGACCACTCGCTGGCCAGGAAAAGTCCGAATGGCACTCCCACCACTGAAGCTACACCGAACGAAGCCATCACTAGACCAATGGCGGAAGCCCGACGTTCCAGTGGTACGGCGTCGCTGACAATAGCCAGAATGATTGCCCCGATGATTCCACCAAACGCCCCGGCAATTGACCTCGCCGCAAGCAGAACTGCATAGTGCTCCGCGAAGGCGCAGGCTAGCGTGCCCAGCGCGAAACCGCTGTAGACGAACAATAAGGTCTTCTTCCTGTCATACCGATCGATGACAAAGGCTGCAAGAAACCCGGATATCCCGGCCGTTACCGTATATGAAGCAACCAGGAAACTGAACTGTTGCGGACTCACATCAAATACACGCATCAGTTGCGATCCCAACGGCATCATTATCATGAAATCCATGATGTGCGTAAACATAGCGGCCGCCAGCACCAGCAACAGAGCTCGTTCTTTATTCATACCAAAAGGGCGCAAAAATAGTAGTTATGAGAGAGGGACGAACTTCGTCAAAAAGTATTTTAGGCGAACTTCGTTATAGTAAGGCAGAAATGATTTTATAAATATTATCGGCGACGATCTTGTGGCCCTCGGGGTTTGGATGGATGCCGTCGGCAAGGTTTAAATGCTCGCGGCCCGCCACATCTTCCAACAGAAATGGGATAAGGGTTGCATCGTTTTGCCTGGCGAGATCGCTGAATATCTGCTGAAACTTTTGAGTGTAATCAGGCCCCATGTTGGGCGGAACCATCATGCCGGCGATCACGATCTTCACTGACGGATTCTTTGCCCTGACCTTGTCAATGATCGCCTGGAGATTGCTCCTGGTGCTCTCCAACGGTAAACCCCTCAGGCCGTCGTTGGCACCCAATTCGAGTACGAAAATGTCTACGGGTTGTCGCAAGATCCAATCGATGCGTGTAAGGCCACCCGCGGAGGTCTCACCGCTCAAGCCCGCATTGATCACTTTGTGATTCATTCCGTTCTGGAGGATTTTGTTCTGCACGAGCGCTGGAAAGGCCTGTTCTTTCGATAAACCATATCCGGCGGTAAGGCTGTCTCCATAGAAGAGAATGGTCTTGGTGCGCTCCTGTGGCAGAAGGATGGCGAATAGAATAATCAGCAAAGATTTTGCGACCATGTGTTAAAAGGGTTTACTTTTAAGATTCTGAAAAACAATTTTAATGCAATGCCCGGTAAAACCTATGTCATAAAAAACAAAAACCATGTCAGAAACCGTTCTGCAAGCTGAAAATATCAGGAAAGTGTATCGGTCCGGGGACAAGGAATTAACGGTTCTCGATGACATAACGTTTTCCGTTCAGCAGGGAAATTCCATCTCGATCATCGGACCCTCGGGCAGCGGAAAAACGACATTACTGGGGCTATGCGCAGGTCTTGACATCCCTACGGCGGGGACGATCTCGCTGATGGGGTTCAAGCTTAACCGGATGAGTGAAGATGATCGCGCCTATATCCGCAACCAGCACGTCGGCTTCGTGTTTCAGAATTTTCAGCTGCTGAGCACGCTCACGGCACTTGAAAACGTTATGGTACCTGTGGAGTTGCGCGGCGAAAGAAATGTGATGCCAAAAGCAAAGGACCTGCTGGCACGGGTCGGTCTGGCCGATCGGCTCGACCATTATCCGTCGCAATTGTCCGGGGGAGAACAACAACGGGTGGCCATGGCGCGGGCGTTTATTTCTGATCCGCGTATACTTTTTGCAGACGAACCTACCGGAAATCTCGACGAGGAAAACGCTCACCATGTAACCGAATTACTTTTTGGAATGAATAAGGAACGGGCTACTACCCTCGTTCTCGTTACACACAATCTGGAACTTGCGCAGCGAACGCAACGCGTTCTTAAAATGAAAGGAGGTCGCATTGTGGAAGAAATCCGGGGACGTACTGAGGACACCACAAGTGGTCCTTAGTCCAGCATGGACCGTCGTACGTTGACGCGTCCGTCGAACGCCGACACCTGAACAAATTTTATGATCGATTACATCATTAAGATCAACCGGCGAACGAAGTCGATTCTCACCGATGGGTGGGTCTGGAAAATGGCCTGGCGCGATGCTCGTCATAATATTTCCAGGCTGTTCTTGTTCACCGCGTCGCTGGTGACTGGGATAGCTGCCGTTGTTGCGCTGGATTCGATCAGCTATGCCTTGCAGACCGAGATCGACAACAACGCCAAAGAATTGCTTGGCGCCGACCTGGTCGTTGAAGGAAGAAAGGAGTTCGTACCCGAGGTGCAGGCCGCCTTCGACTCAATAAAGTATCCGCAGGCGTCTGAGGCCAATATGGCGACCATGGTACTATTCCTCAATTCGAACCAATCGAGGCTGATCAGGTTAGTCGCCCTGGAAGGTGAATTTCCTTTTTATGGGGAATTCGAGACGATACCAGAGGGTTCCTACGACAAGGTATTTGAAGGACGGTACGCTGTGCTGGATGAAACCCTGGCGAGCCAGTATGGTGTTAGTACCGACGACTCTATACGCATTGGAACCCTTGCTTTTACGGTGGCGGGTGTCGTCCGGAATCTGCCCGGGGGTGGAGGTATCCTCAGCACCTTCACGCCCTCGGTGTACATATCGATGAATGAACTGGACTCGACAGGCCTGGTCGATTTCGGTACCCGTGCAAACTATAAACGGTACTTCAAGCTGGAGTCGGAACAGGCCGCCGAAGAGACTGGCAGTGCGCTGCGACCGCTGTTGAGGAAGTACGGGTATTCCTCTGATACTGTGGGTGAGCGCCGCGAAGAGCTGGGCGAGGGATTTCTATCGGTGTACAGGTTCTTTTCATTGCTGGCGTTCGTAGCACTCATACTTGGGTGTATCGGCGTGGCCAGTTCGGTACATATCTACGCCCGGGAAAAAAGAGAGGAGGTTGCCGTACTCCGATGTCTTGGTTCTTCCGGATGGCAGGCGTTCAACATCTTTTTTATCCAGATATTTCTCCTTGGCGTAATCGGCAGCTTCCTGGGTACGCTGGTTGGGTTCGTTGTGCAACAGGCAATACCCTATCTATTGGAAGGCGTTGTTCCATTTGAGGTCACGGCCGTGGTATCCTGGAAGTCGTTGGTCATGGGCCTCTTACTGGGCGCCGTTGTGTCTGTACTTTTTTCGATCCTGCCGCTGGCGTCGGTGCGGTTTGTCCCTCCCTTGACCGTGTTACGTACCGACTTTCAACCACGTAAAGAGATGTCACGAACCCAGATTACTACCTTTGCCGCTATTGGGTTGTTCCCGATTGCCTTTGCATGGCTTCAGACTCGCAACCTATTCATCGCGGTAATGTTTTTCCTGGGATTGGTTGTCGCGTTAGCCTGCCTGGCTGCCGTTGCCATGTTTCTCCTTTTCATGGTCCGCCGTTTTTTTCCGGAACGGGCCGGGTTCATCTGGCGGCACGCCTTGTCGGGATTGTTTCGTCCAAACAATCAGACCCGAGTCCTTATGATTACGATCGGTCTGGGGGCATTCATCATTTCCACATTGAACATCGTCGAGCAAAGCATGCTCAGTCAGGTCGAATTTACGGGAAGGGAAAATCAGTCGAACACTATATTATTTGACATCCAACCCTCACAGGTAGATGGAGTCCTGGCATTGATGAAGGACAATGGCCTTGAGGCAAAGCAAGTGGTCCCGATCATAACGTGTTCCCTGATTGAGGTGAAGGGAAAATCCGTAGACTCGCTGCAACGCGATACTACCGATAACATTCCGAACTGGGCATTGACACGCGAGTATCGCGTGACGTATCGCGACAGCCTTCATCACTCGGAAGAACTTATTGACGGGCAGATCCAATACATGCGCCACGGACAAGATTCGGTTTGGGTCACGATTTCCGAAGGGCTGGTGGAAAATCTCGGCGTCACTGTTGGCGACTCCCTGGTATTTGATATACAGGGCTTACCGATGAAAGTGTTTATTGCCGGGATCCGTAAAGTGGAATGGTCTAAAGATCCTCCAAACTTTTTCTTTGTCTTCCCGCCGGGCGTACTAGAGAATGCGCCGCAGATATACGTCACTTCGTTGCGCATTGATGATACACAGGTTGCGAACCGCTTTCAGCAGCAACTGGTGATGGGTTTTCCAAACGTTTCGCTCATCGATCTGAGGCTTATATTAAGTACAATCAACGCGCTATTCGACAAATTGGGATTGATTATCCGCTTCCTGGCAATGTTCTCAATTGTCACGGGTCTGGTTGTGCTCGCCGGTGCCGTGATCAATAGTAAATTCGTAAGAATAAAAGAGCATGTGTTGCTTCGGACAATCGGCGCCAGGACGAAGCAGATCACGAGCATCACGCTGATTGAATACGCTTATCTCGGCTTGTTCTCTGCTCTGACCGGCCTTATTCTTTCTATGGGAAGCGGCTATTTGCTGTCTGCGTTCTTTTTTGATATCTCGTTTGCATTTAACTGGATTGAATTGATTTTGATCTGCACGGGCGTGATTTTGCTTACCATGACCATAGGGTGGTTCAACTCGCGGGAAGTGATTTATACGCCACCATTACAGGTCCTTCGGAAAGAGACGTGAGTGATCGGGCAGGGTGGAAAAATTTTTTTATCTTTCGATAATTCAGAGCCCGAACAAAATTGATGTGTATGCCGATGCCGATCCGAAATGCGGGCGTGCTCCTTATCTTACAGTTTCTGTGTTTTTTTTCCGCCAGCGGATTCGCGCCTGATCCACCGGGCCTGAAGATTATCCCAAACAGAAATCAATGGGCTGATGATGTTCAGTTTTCGATTAACCTTCACGGAGGTTGGCTGAACTTGCAGCCCGGGCGATTCAGTTATTATTTTATCGACCTTGACCGGTTGGCAGAGATTCATGAAGATCGGTATTGTATGCCGGATGGACCTCCCGCGCCGATGGTCAACGTTCATGGAGTCCAGGTCGACTTTCTCGGGGCGAATACCGCTGCCGTTGCGCATCCCGTTGGGCGGTCCCGCGAGTACTACAATTACTTCATCGGAAATGACCCATCGCGGTGGGCTACCCGCGTCCATGCTTTTGAAGCCGTCATCTATCAGGGTGTTTATGACGGGATCGATATGAAGATTCATTCGGAAGGGGATAACCTGAAATATGATTTTGTCGTTTCACCCGGGTCCGACCCTTCGGTTGTCCGGATCGCGTATTCAGGGCTCAACGATCTCAGGCTGGAGAATGGCGATCTGGTCGCAACAACTTCGTTGGGTGAATTAAGGGAAAAGCACCCGCTGGCATGGCAAAACGTAGACAACCGACGCGTCGTCGTTGCGTGCGAGTTTCAATTGGATGGGAACGTGTTGAGTTTCCGGTTTCCCAACGGTTATGATCCCTGTTATGAGCTTGTGATTGACTTGTTGCTGATCTTCTCAACCTATTCTGGTTCGACGGCCGACAACTGGGGTAGCACGGCGACACCGGGCGAAAGGGGAAACCTGTATTCAGCCGGGGCTACGATTGAGCTGACCGGTGGAAAGTTTCCTGCAACGTCTGGTGTCTTTCAGACCTCAATCGGAGGGGTATATGATGTTGGAATACTAAAATATGATTCGACCGGTACCGAGTTACTGTACGCCTCTTACCTTGGTGGCTCCGGACTTGAGACGGCTCACAGTTTGGTGATGGCCAACAATGAGGACCTCCTCGTGTTGGGAACCACTGGCTCCGAAAACTTCCCGGTTACCGCGAATGCGTACGACCAGAGCTACAATGGTGGTGTATCGTATTTTACTATATACAATATCGACGCAACTTCAGATATTTTTGTTGCACGAATTTCCGGAGACGGCACAACCTTGATTGGTTCATCCTTTTTCGGCGGTAGTCACAACGATGGCGTGGGCATCGTTGGAACAGCGCTCGTAATGAACTATGGCGATGAACTGAGGGGGGATATCATCACCGACCAGGACGGAAACATCTACGTGAGTTCCGTCACCTCGTCGAACGACTTTCCAAAGGTAAGCAGTTTCGGCATGACCTATGCGGGTGGCTTCACCGACGCGGTATTGATGAAGTTGACTCCCGATGTGTCTGATATTATATGGAGCGCTTGTCTTGGCGGAGGGTTCAGCGATGCTGCCTATACCCTCAAGCTCGATGCGGAAAATAACGTTTATACGGCCGGAGGGACGATGAGCGGTAACTTTCCTGTCACACCAGGTGCATATCAAAAGACTTACTCCGGCGATGGCGATGGCTGGATCGCAAAAGTGGCTGCTGATGGGTCGTCCATATTGTATGCAACTTATGTGGGCACCGATGGAACGGACCAAGTGTATTTTCTCGATCTCGACAAAAACGGCGAACCCTACGTCTATGGACTGACCGACGACGGTGTGTCGATCCCCAAGGTTCCCGCCGGACAGGTTTACGGAATCAACAACGGTGGACAATTCGTGCAGAAGTACAGCGAGGACCTTTCCACCGTTTTGTTGTCTACGACGTTCGGATCGGGTCGAGGCGTACCCGATATTTCACCGACGGCATTCCTGGTCAACGAATGTGGAAACCTCTACCTGAGTGGGTGGGCGGGGTCACTCCTGAATAACCGGGTGGGCGGGTGGCCGACCAGTACGTTTGGACTGAGCGTGAGCGAGGATGCGTTTCAAAAGACCACCACGGGTAATGATTTTTACTTTCTGGTACTGACTTCAGATTTGAGCGAATTTCTGTACGGGACGTACCTCGGCGGTACTTCTTCCCGTACACACGTTGATGGCGGCACCAGTCGCTTTGATAAGGGGGGCATTGTCTACCACGCCGTTTGTTCTGGTTGCCGGAATAGCGTGGACGGACCGTCTTATTCCGATTTTCCAACGACGATGGGCGTCTGGTCACGTACTAATAACAGCTATAATTGCAACAACGCAGCGTTCAAGTTTGACCTCTCGTCACTCAAGGCGAGATTCAGGACAAACAGCTCCACCTTCGACAATCCGGGTGTGCAGATACTTTGCTTGCCGGAAATGTTTGCTTTCGAGAATTTCTCTACCGGTGGCCAGCGCTATCATTGGGATTTTGGTGACGGAAATCAAATCGTGACCTCTTCCCGCGATCCCATCATTCACAACTATTCAACGCCTGGCAAATACATCGTGAAACTATTAGCCATCGACGAGGGTACATGCGCGGTGGTGGATTCTACTGCCATGACGGTTGTCGTCAATAATGCCCTTTCGCATGTTCAGGATGATGATGACGTGTGTGAAGGCTCCTCGTATAAACTGAATGCAAGTGGAGGCGTCCAATATGTCTGGAGCACGGATGATGGTTTTTTCTCCGGTTCAGCTAGTCCGGCGGTTACCTTGCGGGATACCACTGCCTTCTACGTTACAATCACTGAAGCGAACGGATGTGTCCGGCGTGATACGGTGACGCTCAACCTCGTTCCTTCGATCGAACCGAAATTTTCCTGGGAGCGGTTGCCAAGCTGCGCCGACAGGCCCTATCTCCATCTCGTCAACGAGACTGAGAGCACCTGGGCAAGTGATTATTTTTTCTTTGACTTCGGCGATGGTACCACATCCGACGAACCCGATGTAACACATTACTTTGAAAGAGACAGCGTCTTCAAGATACGCCTGGTGGCGAACCGTGAGTTTTGTGTGTACGAGAAAATGGTTGAGGTTCCCGTTTTTGAATACCTGGTTCCCAATGTAATCACTCCAGATGGAACCCCTGGACAGAACGATACGTTCACGGTTCAATTCGGGCGAAATGCGGGTGTGACTCCGCGCGATTACGGGCTGAAAGTATCGTTGAGGATCTATAATCGTTGGGGCGCCCTCGTCTATGAGTCGGACGATTACCAATACGACTGGAGGGGCGAAGATCTTCAGGCCGGCGTCTACTTCTATGAAGTCGTTGTCGAGGGACACGGTAGCTGCCGCGACTGGTTGCACGTGGTCCGCTAGAAAATGCTGAAGTTATTTGCGCTCCGCCGAATAGAGGTCTTCGTACCGAAGGACATTCGGTTGACCTTTTTTTCTATTGGCGATGGTAGGCTGATAGATTAGCGTTGCCGCGAGGAGAATAAATATTATGACGTAGCCCGTATTCACGACGATCGGATTATAGAAGGCGAAACCTTCATATGAGATAATGTCGTACGCGAATACCATTACCGCAAGAAAAAGGCACGATATCATGAGCCATACACCTTCGAGGTCAGAGATAACAGCCCGTACCAAAATATAGAGTACATACAGGAGAAGCAAGCCCGCTGTCGACAGGTAGACCGGGAGAAACTGTGTATAGAATGACGCCTCAGAGAGTAACGTGATGACCGTGAAAAGAGCGTTGATCGAGCAAAAGAGAATCGTAAATACGCGCTTTACCTCGCTCATGAAGACAGACGACACAAAAAGGATTGCCCAGGCCATCGTCAGGTAAAGGCTCAGGTATTCTATCGTTACGCCAACTTCCCAGGAAATGGATGGAATATAGTGGTTGGCGATGTACAGGTTTGAAAAAAGTGACCTGACCGCCCAGGTGAACGCAAGCAGAGACAGATATAGAAAGGCAGAATCGCGTCGGCCGAACACGTAAATGAAGAAGGCCACGAGAGCAATCAGGAAAAGGATGATTGCTGCAACGAGAAAACTGGTCATCGCAACAGTACGCTTCATGGCCAGAGCCGCAGGATTGCCAAGCAAAATATCTTCTCGTATTCCGCCCAAAGCGTGATGAAAGTTCGATGCCTGGATTACGAACTCAAGGGTGTCGTCGTCTGGCTCAAACACGACAGTTTGCGGAAGCCAGGCCGGAACCGAGGTCTCTTTCGAGGTTCCGACCGTGCCGTTCCCGGCAATCTTTTTTCCATTGATCCAAAGGGCGTAGTTGCTATAAAAATGAGGTAATTCCAGCGCTATCGGATCGTTCCCGCTAATGAGGACCAGCAGTCGGTACGTTGCGTAACCGTTTCCGGGAGTCCGGCTCCGGTTCAGGTCGTTCCAGACGCTGGGAAATGATATGTGTTCCGGTTGCGGAACGACCGAGGTACCGAAGACGGAAGGGTCCAGAAGGGAAGCACCGTAGTATTCCCATTGACCCCGCAGGGCGACCGCGCTTTCTTCGGTGAGGTTAACTGATCGAAGATCCATCACGCCCTCGTTTGCGTAGTAACGTTGAGCCGTCGCCGCACATGGCAAGAAGAGCAATGACAAAACGATGTTTCGCCAATGGGGATTCAATTCCGGTCTGTGGTTAATTGAGGCGCGAAATATGCGAAAAAACAAGCACACTTTCCGGGGGGCGTAATGAATTAACTTTTGTCGAAAAGAACCGTTTTCAGTGAGTTCGCTTGCGCTTTTGTCCAGGCTAATCGTTTTGACTAGCGGTCGGAGGAGGGGTATGCGTAAGTAAGGACTCCTGTGATCGTTTTGTGGACCTCGCATTTGGTCTCGCCCTGCAACGATTCTAAGGCTCGAGTCTCGTAAGCAGGGCATGATAACACAAACACCCAACCCCACCGCTGCCTGTACGCTCTGGCTGGGAACGATTTTTCGATATGTACGGGCGACAAACCAAAAATTATTATGAAAACAATATCCGGTACTTTGCTGCTCGCCTTACTGCTGACGTTCGCGTGCAATGAATCGAAGCGTGGAAACGACAGCGACATGGCGTATGACAACGACGACAGTCGGGAACAGGCGGAGGAAAAGAATAAGGAAAAGTTTGATGATAACGATATGCGGAAGGATGCCGAATGGGTGGCCGATGTTGTGGAGGCAAACTACGATGAAATTGCCATGGCAACATTGGCCGCGCAGCGTTCGGAAAACACAGAGGTAAAACGCATCGGAAAAATGCTTGCCGAGCACCATTCGAAAACGCTAAGTGAGTTAAAGTCGCTGGCGCAAAACAAAAGCATCTCTACCCCGATGGAACCAAGTGAGGAAGTGAACAGGGACGCCGAACGGTTTTCCGATGAGGCCGGTAAGGAATTCGACCAGCGTTGGTGTGAGGAAATGATCGACATGCATGACGAATCAATCAGTGATTTTGAGAAACGTCTGGAACAGACGGATGATCCAGAGATCAAGGCTTTTATCAACAAGACGCTCCCGATCCTTCGGGGGCATCGTGACGAACTGAAGGCTTGTGAAGATAGACTCGAACGGAGCGCGGGGTAGTTCGGGTAATCCCAAATCGTATTGGCCAGGCCATCTGTATAATTATGGATGGCCTTTTTCATGGGTATTATTTTACCCAAACGCAGCTGCCGCCGAACCTCAATCGGCGGGCATGGAAATAGGTTTCCTCACTCATAAACCATGGCGTTCATAGTCCAGGAGATTGTCTTGGCGAGTCCCGGCTGGGGCTGTCATTGACCGGCTTTGAAGCAGCATGCGATTGTAGAGAAGTTGGACCCTAAAACCTTAAACCCATGTTATCGATCGCTACACACCTGATTTGTTTTTCTCACATTCGTTGGGATTTTGTGCATCAAAGACCGCAACACCTGATGTCGCGTTTCTCCCGTCAATTCAAAGTATATTTCTTCGAAGAGCCGGTGTTTGGCGCCGATGAAGAGCACCTGCAGGTGACTACTCCGTTTGAGAACCTTGACGTAGTAGTTCCTCATTTGCGCACCGACATTAGTCGTGACGAGATTGTGCTTCGACAAAAGGAGTTAATATCAAAACTGTTCATCGAACAGAATGTTGTCAACTTTGTTGCGTGGTACTACACCCCCATGATGTTGTCGGTGAGTGATCACCTGCTCCCGCTGCTCACCGTCTATGATTGCATAGACGAGCTGGCGGCATTCAAGCAGGCACCGCGTGACTTAAAGGAAATGGAGGAGATGCTTTTTCAGCGAGCCGATGTCGTGTTCACTGCCGGCTACAGTTTATATGAAACTCGAAAGAAGAAACACCGGAATATCCATCCGTTTCCGAATAGCGTCGACGTTGAACATTTTTTTAGAGCGAGGGGCTTTGATAAGGATCCGGCTGATCAATCGGGAATTCCCAACCCACGAATTGGCTATTTCGGCGTGATCGATGAGCGATTCGATGTTTCCCTCATCGACGAAGTAGCGCGGCGAAAGTTTGACTGGCATTTCGTTGTTATTGGACCCGTCGCAAAGATCAACGCTTCCTCGCTGCCCAAACTTCCCAACATTCACTACCTGGGGCAGAAATCATACGAAGAGTTACCGGCGTATATCGCGGGCTGGGATATCGCTATGATGCCGTTTGTGCACAACAGGGCGACGAGGTTCATCAGCCCGGGCAAGATACCGGAGTATCTGGCTGCCGGCAAACCCGTAATTTCCACGCCGGTCATTGACGTCATCCGTCAGTACGGTCGCGATGGCTTGGTCAACATTGCGGGAACGCCGGATGAATTTATACGCGTGGCGGCACTCGAACTCGAGAATACGGATCGCGATGAATGGTTCCAGCGGGTGAATGAGTTTCTTTCGCAGAACTCCTGGGATAAAACCTGGCAACGCATGACCTACTTGATCACAAAAAGACTCAACGATAAGCAGACGGCGAAAGCAATCA
>CAZIAG010000061.1:10382-12747 GCA_964537375.1 uncultured Roseivirgaceae bacterium | reverse complement strand
ATACGAAGGCGTTGCCTTTGGATTCTCCGTATGGACCACTATCGAAGAGTGCCTGAATCCGCCTGTGGTTTGGGAAAAAGGAAAGGGCTGGTTCACCACAGAGAACTTCTCCGAGCCTGAAATTTTCAGCTTCCCCGGTGGCATCGGCGATATCGAAGTTATCAACGTAGAGCATGAAGAAGTCATGCTTGTACCCAGAGTAATCGATTGCAACAGAGTTACATTTAAATACGGAGTTCCTCGCGAGATGAGACAACTGCTTCTGAACCTGCGTGATGTGGGCATGGCAGAGGCGGCAGAAATTCAAGCCCGGCTGTTCAGCAATCCAGAACTTTCTACTGAGTGGAATCTCCACAATCCATCAAAACGGCAGTGGTTGGATGCGGGGCGCTCTGGCCAGAAAATAATTTCGTTGCAGAGCGTGTTCCGAATAGCCGGACAACGAAATATCGCCGTCCGGCTCGCAGAAGAACAAACCCGCATGACGGAGCTCGAGTATGAAGGCATCGTCCGGTCACTCCGCTATGAACTTCACGTCTCGTTCTTTCGGTACTTTTTCCTGAGCCGCGCCGTCAGCAGCATCGATTCGCAACTGAGGCTGCTGCAGAACCTGATACGCGTTTATGGCGAACAATACGAAAAGGGAAACATCTCGCTCCAGGAGCTGACTCGACTCAACACGACGTACTTCAGCATCAACAAACAGCTGAAGGCTGTGCAACAAGAACAGATCCGGCTACAGGAAATCTTGCAGACGCTCCTGTTCGAAGACCGTTTCGTGATGCCCGAAAACGCAGACACGCTGAATCTTCCCCCGATAGGGATTACCGTGGACGACCTCGTCGCGCGGGCAATTGAAAAAAGGCCTGAGCTAAAAATTGCTCAGAGTCAGCAACAACAGTACCACCTCCGCTACACGCTCGCTCGCAAGCAGGCAATACCCAACATCACGGCTGGAATCGTTTATGACCAGGCGGGCAGCTACGTCAACGATTACACCGCGATAACGCTGGGCCTGCAAATCCCTGTCTTCCATCGCAACCAGGGAGAAATTCAGGCTGCAAAAATCGGAATTTCCCGTGGACAAACGGTGGAACGGGCCGTCCGGCAGAAAATAAAGAAGGAGGTGGAATCCGCCTGGCTCACCTTTCAGTTGCTTTGGAACCAGTATAATGAAGTGGGTGAAGAGCACGAGGCCCAGCTCAATCAGCTCAGCGAAGGGCTGATTACCAACTACAGTAAGAACAACCTTTCACTGCTGGAATTCACCGATCTCTTCGAAGCATACAATACAAACATCATACAGTATAACGAACTAAAGGCCGATTTAAATCAGTCGTATGAAGAACTTGTTTACGCGGTTGGGGAAGATATCCGCAATTAGGCATTTCTGCGTCATTGCGTTCACGGCGCTCGCGTGTACCGATCAGGATGGTCCGGGCGAGGCCGATCAAAAGAAGTTCGTATTAAGCGAGAAGATGCTGAGCGCTATCGAACTGGACACCGTTGTCGTGAGTCGAGTTCAGGGTATGCTGAATCTAAACGGCAAGATCATGGCGGACGAAAATCGGCTGGTCGAAATTTTCCCGATCGTCGGCGGAAATGTGATTTCGGTTAATGTCGAGCTTGGTGACTACGTCGAAAAGAACCAGACGTTAGGCATTATTCGAAGCAGTGAAGTCGCAGAATACGACCGACAACTCAAGGAAGCGCAACTGGACGTGGCCGCTGCCGACAAGAACCTCGCTGTCAAGAAAGACCTTTTTGCCTCGAAGCTCATTTCAGAACGCGAACTGGCCGAGGCGCACAAAGAGCTCGAGAAGGCGGAGGCCGCATTGACGAAGATCCAGGAGACGTTCGCGATCTACAACTTCAATGAACACTCCGAATATATCCTGAAATCCCCGATCAACGGCTTTGTTATCAGCAAACGCATCAATCGCGATATGACGCTGCCCTCAAGCCATGACGAAAGCGTGTTCACCGTTGCCGAACTCAGCGAAGTATGGGCGGTAGCCCACGTATATGAGACGGACATTTCCAAAATAAGACCCGGCATGGAAATCACCGTATCCACACTCAGCTACCCTGGCGAGCCGATATTTGGCAAGATCGACAAAATATTCAACGTGCTTGATCCGGCCACCAAAACCATGACGATCAGGATAAAAGTCCCAAACACTGATCTCAAGCTAAAGCCGGAAATGATCGCCACCGCCAGGGTAGTCTTTTCCGAATCCAGGGAATTGCCTTCGGTTCCAGCTTCGGCGATCATCTTCGACCACAGTCGCGAATTCGTGATGATTTTCAAGGATCGCTTCAATATAGAGACGCGGGAAGTGGAAGTCTATAAGACGACGGGCGA
>CAZIAG010000061.1:0-10372 GCA_964537375.1 uncultured Roseivirgaceae bacterium | reverse complement strand
GCGAGCGTGGCTTTCATCCGGTGTAGAACACGGGGAATTGGTGATCAGCAGGAACCAGCTATTCATCTACGACGCGCTAAACGACTGAGCATTCCCGCACCGGTGAGTTGATCCAGACCAAGCTATGACCAGGTTTATCAAGAACATCATTACATTTTCACTAAAAAACAAGTTCTTCACCTTCTTTTGGGTCGCGTTGTTGGTGGTGTCCGGGATCGCAAGTTACCGGAACACACCGATCGAGGCATTTCCCGACGTCACCAATACCCAGATCATCATTGTAACGCAATGGCCGGGACGCAGTGCCCAGGAAGTAGAGCGCTTCGTATCGATCCCTATCGAGGTGGCGATGAACTCGGTGCAGCGCAAGACCAACGTCCGTTCCATTTCGATGTTCGGTCTGTCGGTGATCAAGATCATTTTCGACGACGACGTTGAAGACTTTTTTGCCCGGCAGCAAGTCACCAATCAACTCCTGAATGTCGATCTCCCGGAAGGGGTCGATCCGGAAGTTCAGCCTCCGTACGGTCCCACGGGAGAAATCTTCCGCTACGTCCTTGTCTCGCCGACCAAGGACACCCGCGAGCTCCTGTCTATTCAAAACTGGGTTATCGATCGCCAGCTGAGGGCCGTTCCCGGAGTTGCCGATGTAGTGGCCTTTGGGGGTAGGGAAAAGATCTATGAAATCCAGGTCGATCCAGCGATGCTCAACCGTTACGACATCACGCCCCTCGACGTGTTTGAAGCGGTAAGCAAGAGCAACATCAATGTCGGCGGTGACGTCATCGAAAAGAACGGCCAGGCGTATGTCGTGCGTGGCATGGGTCTCCTCACGTCCATCGAGGACATCGAAAACATCATCATCGAACAAAGCGAAGGAGTACCCGTACTCGTTCGCAATGTTGCCACCGTGATTCAGTCGGATCTGCCCCGGGTCGGACAGGTTGGTCTCAACGACAACGATGATGTAGTCGAGGGCATTGTCGTTATGCGGAAGGGAGAAAACCCCAGCGAAGTCCTGGCTCGTGTCAAGGAAAAGATCAAAGAACTCAATACCCGTATTCTTCCCAGTGACGTTACGATGGAGACTTTCTATGACCGGGATGTACTCATGACCTACACAACCCAAACGGTTATGCGCAACCTGGTGGAGGGGATCATTTTTGTAACGGCCGTTGTCCTCTTGTTTATGGCCGACTGGCGCACGACGCTCATCGTGTCGATCATCATTCCCCTTTCCCTCCTATTTGCTTTTATATGCCTTCAGATAAAAGGGATGAGCGCGAACCTCTTATCTCTCGGTGCCATCGACTTCGGGATCATTATCGACGGCGCTGTGGTAATGGTTGAAGGTCTCTTTGTGGCGCTCGATCACGCCGCGAAGAAACACGGCATGGACCGATTCAATCGATTTGCCAAGCTGGGGTTGATCAGGAAGACGGCAACACAAACCGGAAAAGCAATATTCTTCTCCAAGCTCATCATCATCACAGCCCTGTTACCGATCTTCGCATTCGAAAAGGTAGAGGGAAAGATGTTCTCACCCCTCGCCTACACGCTCGGATTTGCCCTTCTTGGAGCTTTGATCTTTACCCTCACGCTCGTGCCGGTTCTTTGTTCGGTTCTACTCAAAAAGAACGTCAAGGAAAGACACACGTTCATCGTTAGATTCTTCGACCGGGTCGTGCTCAAGGGTTTTGACTGGACATTCGGTCACCGGAAGATCACGGTCATGACCACGTCCGCCATTCTGATCATGACACTGGTATCGCTCAGGTGGATGGGTACGGAATTCCTTCCCCAGCTAAATGAAGGCGCCCTGTGGGTTGAGGCGAAGATGCCGATGAGCATGTCGCTGAGCGAGACTGTAAACACCGTCCGCAGCCTGCGTGCCGAATTGATGCAATTCCAGGAAGTAAACGGGGTGCTGTCACAAACCGGAAGGTCTAATGATGGGACCGACCCAAGCGGCTTCTACTATGTCCAAATGCAGGTAAACCTCAAACCCAAAGAGGAATGGGACCGCGATATCCCGATGGATGAACTCATTGAGGAAATGGACCAACGCCTCAAGCAGTATCAGGGGATCAACTACAACTATTCACAGCCCATTATCGACAATGTTGCGGAAGCCGTTGCCGGGATGAATGCCAATAACGCGGTAAAGATATTCGGCCCCGATCTCCAGATTCTCGACGATCTCGCGGATAAAGTGCTGGCCGCCATTGAGGGGGTGAATGGTGTAAAAGATGCCGGTATACTGAGAAACGTCGGTCAACCGGAAATTCAAATCCGGCTGCATGACCACAAGATGGCGTTGTACGGAGTTACTATTGCGGATGCACAGGCCGTTATCGAAATGGCAATCGGCGGAAAGACCGCTTCTGTGATGTATGAAGGCGAACGGAAATTCGACATCCGAATCCGATTCCCCTATGAACACCGGAAATCGGAGAAGGAGATCGAAAATATCCTGGTCCCTTCGTTGAAAGGAAGCAAGGTGCCGTTGAAGGAAATCGCTACCATCACTTCTATCACAGGACCCGCTTTCATTTACCGCGACAACAACAATCGGTTCATCGGGGTGAAGTTTACTGTACGCGAACGCGATTTGGGAAGCACGATTGCCGAAGCACAGGCAAATGTCAGAACAAGTGTCCACATACCTCAAGGGTACAGCGTACAGTGGACCGGTGAATTCGAAAACCAGGTTCGCGCGACAAAACGGCTGTCAGAGGTTGTGCCGCTGAGCCTCATCGCCATATTTGTTTTGCTGTTCATTATGTTCGGGAACGCCAAAGATGCAGGGATAGTGTTGATCAACGTTCCTTTTGCACTGATTGGTGGCGTCATCGCCCTCCATCTGACCGGCATCAACTTCGGCATCTCCGCCGGGGTAGGCTTCATTGCGCTCTTTGGCATTTGCGTACAGAATGGGGTGATCCTGATTACCGAATTCAACAATAACCTTCAAAAACAAATGCCTTTGCCGAAGGCGATCCGACATGGCATAAGGGCGCGAACCCGGCCGGTTGTCATGACCGCGTTGATGGCGTCCATCGGATTATTGCCTGCGGCGTTGTCGACCGGTATCGGGTCCGAGAGTCAGAAACCGTTGGCTGTCGTTATTATTGGAGGTCTGATCACCGCAACGATTCTCATCCTCCTGGTCTTTCCCATTGTATATCAATTCTTCTACAAAAATGCGTGGACGATTAAAAAAGGTTGGCGTCAAGTTTCGGTATCCCCATGATCGTCGACGTTGAGCAATGACCACGTTGATCGTCGCTGAAAGAACTGTTCATCTCTCCTGCTACCGCGGAGACACGCCGCCGCAAATTCGGAGCAAGCTGACGACGACGAGCTATTACGACTTGCACATGTATACAAGGGCGTTTGATTCGAGTTGAGTTGAGAAGCTTTTTAGGGCATTGTATGCACTGCAGTGTTCGCCATGGACCGAATGGTTGCCGGTTTCGTAGTTGTCTGGGGATACGCATTCAAGACACCGAACTCGTAGCAGGCTGCCCTGCTCAGAATCGCTAATAACCATACTTCGACTTATTCCCATCTCCATTCGGACAAAGAAGTAGTCGTCTATTATGTTCAAACGTTTTTTTGTCCTCGCGATTAAGATATAATGCAGGACATCTTGGGCCAGGCGCATCACGCAAAATAGTCGAGAGCCCATTCATTGCATGAAGCCAGGGGCGCATTGCTTTTTTGGGTTTTGTTCGTATTTTTATCACACTTCCCCATGCGCTCACTTCTTTCGAAGATTGTCTTCCTCGGTACGCTGACCTTTACCGGCGTACACACCTTCGGACAACAGATTGACAGCATGAAGCTGATGACATGGTCGCCGGATTATTCCGACTCGTTGAAGTTCATCGTTTGTAAAGAACTCGTTCGTGTTTTTCGGGTGAATTCCCCGGACACTGCACTGGTCTACGCGAGGAAGGCCTACGATCTCGCCAACGCCTTGCGTAGCACAGACAGTATAGTGGAGAGCCTGAACCTGATCGGAACATGTTATTATTATCAAGGGCAACCGGATGCGGACCTTGCTTTCCAGGAGAGCGCCATTGAGCTTGCCGCCCAAAACGACCTTCCCGAGCCGCTGGCCATTGCCAGGAACAGCGCCGGCATCGCACTACTCGCCCTTGGGAACTATGCCGGGGCTGCGGAACAATTCCTGCATGTGCTGACTCACTCACGCGCCACGGGTGACACCCTGGGCGAGGTGCGGTCCATTATCAACCTGCTCGAAACGACCTAAGGCTATACCTAACGGTTCGGTTGTCGTACGAGAATCCCAACATCAATTTATACTACTGGGCCGACCGTCCCGACATCGCAACAGACTGGCCGGGCATTTTCAATACCTGGCCCGACCATGAGAGCCTAATCCGGGAATCAGTACTTACGTATCTTGTGCATGCTCATAACACTCATACACGAGTCTATCAGAACGAAAAATTCAGGGATGCGACATTCGAAGCCTGGGCAGCGTACAACAAAGGCTCACCCATTCAGCGGATCGACTTTTCCAATGCTACGTATTATCAGGAATGTGCAACAAACGAAGAGTTCATGAAATGGTGGTCGGAACTCGCGGCCAAAGACAAACGCCACCAAGCAGGGTATACGTGGTTCATCGCGACCGTTCAAGAACAGTGATTGGTTTGGGGACAAAGCGAGTCATCGCGTCGCCTTCACCAAATCCCTGAACACCGAGCCAACGATCAGGTAGGTCGTGTTTCAAAGCGCACATCAAAATCCCAATCCGTGTTCTGAGAAATTCCTCCGTTCAAGTGTATTTTTTACATTTATTTATTAACTTATGGCACTATTTAATAAACAACTATCCGTATATGATCAACGCAACCGCAAAGCTGACCATCGCGGCAGTCCTGGCCTTTGTAACAACTTTGGCTATCGGACAGGATGGGACGATCTATCCGCTGGAAGCCCCGCCTGAACCGAACGCAATTAGACTGGAAACCGGGGGAGTCGAGAATCAACCGGCCCAAGAGAGCTGGTTTCGTCAATGGGGAGACCCGATGGTCCGGAATGTGACTGACGCCACGCTTACGCCCTTCCTCCCGGAAGCGGGCAAGGCCAATGGTGCGGCCGTGATCGTGGCCCCGGGTGGTGGCTTTCGGTGGCTGTCCATGGGAAATGAAGGATGGGAAGTGGCGCAGGCCTTAGCCGATCGAGGTATCGCTGCGTTTGTACTGAAATACAGGCTCCAGCCCACTCCGGAATCGCTCGACGGTTTCAGGGACGCTATGGATCGAATGTTTGCCGCCGTGACACCTCGTTCAGACAACAACGAGGAAACAACTCCTCCGCGACGGCTTTCTTTCGACCTATCCAACCAACTCGAAGATGCCGAGGCGGCATATGCCATGATTGTCAAACGCGCCGAGGAATGGGGGGTTGATACTGCGCGGCTCGGCATGATGGGATTTTCTGCCGGCGCAGGATTAACCATGCATTGCGCGCTTCATTCCAAGTCCATGGACCTCGATTTCATTGCACCGATCTATGGCGGTATGGGTCCGGTAGAAGTACCGAAAGATGCTCCGCCCATGTTCAACGTGATCGCGACCGACGATTTCCTTTTCCGCGGCCAGTTTGGCGTGATCGAGTCATGGTACAAAGCCGGTAAGCCTGTGGAGTTTCATCTCTACCAAAATGGCGGCCATGGATTTGGTCTTGGTAACCCGGACCGGACCAGCAATCGATGGTTCGACGCTTTCATCCACTGGTTGGACGTCAACAAATTCCTGGAAAAGTAGAGGAAGTCAATTCCTCTACTCACCACTCAATGCACGTGTTGACGGTGGAGATTCTCTCCCGCAAAATCCAGTCTTTCCAGGCTAATCCTTTCCAGGGTATGGCTCCCTTCGGTGATGCGAAGGAACTGATCGGGCTCAACATTTCGAAAGACTTGTTTTTTTCCGGGATGCCATTGAATTTCTATTTCATCTATGATTTCCGCCCGGCCGATTCCGATTTCCCTGCGAAGAGGCGATGCGCCGAAGCTTCCACCAGAATTGACGTCCCGGTAGATACTGCGTTTAATTCCGCCTTCAGTAATCGTCACCTTGACCCTCGCCCCGATCGCGCTGCGATTCGCTGTTTTGCCAACCAGGTCAAGCACGATCCAGTGGTTTGATTCATCCTGTCCCGGGTTGATGTAGAATGCATTGTGAAACGCATCACCGGTGTACGCTCCACCCATCTCAGCGTAAATATCCTGATCGCCATCGTTGTCCACGTCGGCAAAGGAGATTCCATGACCCTTCTGTAGATGGCCAACTCTTGCTGGTGCGGTAACATCGACGAACCTGTTACCTGAAACATTTTGAAAGAGCTTATTGGGAACGATGGATTCCAGTTCAGGATTACCGGTGCCCAGGTAGAAGTCGAGGTAGCCGTCGTTATTGATGTCGCCAAAGTTTGCCCCCATGGCAAAGGCTGTACTGGTCAGATTCATTTCCTGGGAGACATTCGTAAAACTTCCGTCTCCGTTGTTTCGATACAGGATGCAACGTCCGTAGCCCTGCGTCGAGATGCCGAGTGCTTCCGCGGCTGAATAGTACGCGATTGGTTCATTGAATGTAAAGTCGCCCAAATAGATGTCGAGCCACCCGTCGTTGTTGTAGTCCCAGAACCATGTCGAAAACGTTCGGCTGACGGTATCCGGCAAAACGCCCGCTTCTCTTGAAACATTCTCAAACATCGGCGTCCTCCCTTCTACACCCCGGTTTCTCAATAAGAAGCGGTCGCCGGTCATCGAAGTTGCGAAGATATCTTTCCAGCCATCGTTGTCATAGTCGCCTGATGTTACTCCTTTTATAAAACCGATTATATCAACACCAGCCTCGGACGCCACGTTCGTAAACGTGCCATCCTGGTTGTTGACGAACAATTCGGCCGGGTGTAACCCCGAAGATGCATTTCCCTCCCACGACTCGTTTCCGACAAACACGTCCAGCCACCCGTCGTTATTGAAATCATTCCACGTAGCGGTTTGGGTCGGGTGAAAAGACAGCAGCCCGGCCGCGATCGTGACATCGGTGAAAGTTCCGTCGCCATTATTCTTCAACAATGAGTTCGGCTGTTCACCATAATGGCCAGTAAGCCAAGCGCCTCGCAACACAAAAATATCCTTGTAGCCGTCGTTATTATAATCCAGCTGCATCAGGTTCAGGCCTCCGGTCAAGTCACTAAGTCCAGACGCCACCGATCGATCGCTGAATGTTCCATCCGCGTTGTTCCGGAAATAATGCATGCCCTCGGCAAGACTCCAGGATGACGTGACGATATCCAGGTACCCGTCGTTGTCGAAGTCATCGGCAATGCAGCCCCCGGCCATATTGTTCACATCCAGTGACAACGATGCGGCTACATCCTCAAACGCCCTTACAAACAAGCCCGAGTCAGCAGGCTGGCTTGGCAGCTCGAGGTTCGGAACCAACATTACCTGGGGAATCTTCGCCGGCTACTCACCAAGCGTCATATAAGCGATATTTAACAGCCAGCGATATTCAAGTTTCTTCGGATAGTCGGTCAATAACTCTTCATACAATTTCACCGCGTTCTGCGATCCTTCCGGAAATCGATGAATACCGGCGCCTTTCATCGGCAGGATGCATGTTTCAGGTGAATGATTGCGAATGCAGTTTATGCGCTCTCCGTTTCTCAGGTAGGCGAGCGCCAATAGTTCCTTGAGCCTATCCATTCCCTGAATTTTTTCCTCGCGGATTCGCTGTACTTGCGGCTCCAGGATCTTTATAGCTTCGCCCTCCTTTCCCAACGCAATAAGAGCCCTGGCCTTATCATAGGTAAAGCGCATTCGGTCCTGGGGGCTGTTGGAGCTATTGATCAACGAATCGTAGTAATCGGCTTGCGCTCCAGCGGCATAATAGTTATCGGCACGGTCATACGCCAATCGCTTTTGGCCAAGGAGAGACAGCATCTCTCTGTGTGAGCTGTCTTGGCATGAGGTCACTATAGCCAGGGCAACAGCCCACCAAATCGAATCACGCTTCATGATCCATCACATAGATTGGTTACCTCCCATCAGCCATTACCAACCGTGTGCCTTCATCGTCTGAAATAATGCGCACGACGTTGCGGTTACTGTTTATTGCGTTGACAGAGGACGAAAGATAACCGGTACCCAAGTAGGCTTCGTGTTTCCTCTTCTTTCCGTTTGACAATTCCACGATCGCATATTTTTGCCCGGGGTTCAATCTCACAATCTCAGTCCCGGTCCCGACACGCTGGTCCGTTTTCTTAAACACCTTCAATGTCCCCCTGTTTTGTGTGACGATAAACAATTCTTCGCCGTCACCGGAAATAAGCCTGACAATTCCTTTAGCATCGCCATCGACAAAAAAGCCTGATCTCGAAACGGGTACCGACGTAAAGTTCCCTGTTCCATCGCCGCGAAGCATGTTTCCGATGCCGGCGTCATAGTATCCGCTCAAGACTTCGCACGCATAGGAGTTCCCGACGGCAAGCACATCCAAATTTCCATCGTCGTCAAAATCAGTAACCAGCGTTCCGAACATCGGCGAAAACTGAGCCTCGATTGGTAGTGGTCTTAATTCAAACTGACCATTGCCATTATTTTGAATGTAAGTCGATGTCAACTGGGTGGCCTTCAAAACCAGCGCGTTGTCGAATTGTTCCCTGGTGAACAAATCCCGAACACCCATGCCTCCGTATTCCGCGTAGCTTACGACGACACCACGCAGACTTGCGATCTGGCCGGTGAGTGCTTCCCGGGGATGGACAGGGAACTCATTTCCCTGGATGTAGCGGCAAAGAATCGGGTCTACGGATCCATTGTTATCAAAATCCTTCGCATACACCGTGACCGGTTCGTCAACAGATGCTTTATAGATCGAATTGAGCCCGAGGTTTCCAGCGATGTAGTCGACGTCGCCGTCGTTATCGAAGTCGCCTCCTGAAATGCTGTTCCACCACCCCGATGAATTCGGCAACGCGAGCTTCGTGAACGACTTACCGCCGTTGTTTATGAAAAAGGTCAAGGGCATCCATTCACCAACGACGACAAGATCGCTCCAACCGTCGTTGTTCACGTCAGACCAAAGTGCAGCACTTACCATTCCGACGTGCGACAGCTCCGACGAAAATCTTTCAGTGCCATCTTCAAACTTTCCATTTCCCTGGTTTATCAGCAGATAGCTTTCAGGTGAAGTCGGGTAGCGCATGGGCGTGATCCTGCCTCCCACAAAAAGATCCAAATCGCCATCCCCGTCAACGTCGTTTGCCGCAACACAGCTTCCGCTGCTCGAAATCACGGGAAGTGCATCCTCCTCGTACAGAAAATTCCCTCCTCCCGTGTTCCGGTAAAACCGGTCCTGGTATTTCGTTTTGTCGTCCTTGAATTCGGAGCTACCGCTCACACAGTATAGGTCAAGGTCGCCATCGTTGTCCGCATCGAAAAGCAGCAGGCCGGTGTCTTCCGCGGCCTTCCACGGAAGCGAATCTTGCTTAAACGAGCCATCGGCTTGCTGCAGAAAAACAGTAGCGGGTCTATTTGCCGATCCTCCGACAATAAAATCGTCAAGGGCATCGCCATTCACGTCACCTACGGCAATTCCAGGTCCACCCTGCGAATGTTTGTGCGGTAATAGAAACTGCCCCTAGAGGAAGTCGACAAACTCATCCTCCTGATGCACGTAATGCAAACCCGGGGTGTCCTGAATCTCAGTGAACATGGTTGGGCCGGAGACCGGTTTCTTGATCGAACGCCGCTCGGCGTCGCTCATTTTGACCGTAATCGTCTGATTCGCGCGCACATCACGCAGAACCTGGCTTTTACCGCCTGGCCATTCAACCCTTATCGAGTCAATGGTATTTCGACTTAGCCGACCCAGACCAAAATGCTCAACATTTTCCACGGTAGATTTGTACCCTCTTACGGTCTGGTGTTCGGCGTAAAAGTATTTTCCATCGACATACAGTTCTATCGTGGTTCCGAATCCATGGCTGTTCCCATGTTCACCTGCCAGCTTGATGCGTAAAAAGGAGTGATCATTCGACGAGCGATCAGTAATCAGTTCATTGCGATATATAAAGGCCTCGTCGTTGATGTTGTTCGTGACGAGATCCAGGTCGCCGTCATTGTCAAAGTCTGCATAAGCGGCACCGTTGGAATATGAAAGTTGGTCCAATCCCCAATCCTTCGCTTTGTCGGTGAAGGTCAGGTCGCCATTGTTCCGATAGAGATAGTTCGGCTTTAACACCCCGGGAAGTTTTTCGATTTCTTCCCGAATCGAGGTTATCAACGCGCGGTCTTTACTGAACATGGCAAGGCCCTTCCGAT
>CAZIAG010000060.1:0-12791 GCA_964537375.1 uncultured Roseivirgaceae bacterium | reverse complement strand
CTACGGCTGGAGAGGTAGAAATCGAAGGCCGAACGGGTAGATTGGTGGCAGACGTTGCCACAGCCGGTGAGATCGATGCCGACGAGCTCGAGGCCGATCACGTAGAGGTAGAGGCAACCACGGCCGGCTCAGCCCGGGTTTTTGCCACGCAAAGTATCGAAGCCAAAGCCTATACCGGAGGCAGCATCCGCTATCGTGGTAATCCCGACAAACAGAATAACATATCCGGAACCGGCGGCACAATCAAACGCGCCAATTAGCGGCTGTCGCTGATTTCTGATACAGTCCGGACCGTTTTCTCCTATCTTTGCCGGGATGTCGGAGTTGCTTACTGGATCAACGACGTTCTGGTCCCTGCTTCTGGTGGTTTTCCTGCGCTACCTTGCCCTGGCGGCAATTGCGTTTCTCATTTTCTACATGGTTCGACGTGAAGCCTGGCGCTTCCGCCGAATTCAACATAGGTTCCCCGGCCGGACTGATTACTGGCGTGAAGTGTCGTACTCAATCATCACGGCTTTCATCTTTGCTGCCGTAGGCTATGTAGTTTTCCTGACTCCGCTGGAGCAATTCACTCAAGTCTATTACGATATCGATCAGTACGGTCGGGGTTGGTTTTGGACCAGCGTTCTCTTGATGATCGTCGTGCACGACACCTATTTCTATTGGACGCACCGGCTCATGCACGAGAGGAAAATATTTCCGCTTGTTCATAAGGTTCATCATCTTTCAACGAATCCTTCACCCTGGGCGGCAATGGCATTTCATCCGCTGGAGGCGATTATTGAGGCGTTGGTGATCGTCGTGATCACATTCGCTTTCCCGGTTCATCCGCTGGCAATTGGACTGTTTCTCCTTTTTATGATCTACAATGTCTATGGCCACCTGGGGTACGAGTTGTACCCAAAGGGCTTTTCCCGAACCGCGGTCGGCCGATGGATTAACACCAACGTAAACCACAACCTGCACCACCAACACTTCAGGGGAAACTACGGCCTGTATTTCCTTTTCTGGGACCGGATCATGGGTACGCTGCAGGCGGGTTATGACGAGCACTTCGATAAGATCCAGTCGCGACGCCCCGCTGGTGCAGCCAATTGGACATCACTTCAGAAAAGTCAAAATTTTGAGTGGTAGGGTCAAATTTGACCCGTTTCAAACGTATTCTGATGTTTTTTGAAATTTTCCGGGTAAAAATTGACCCACTGGTGAATAATTCCGCATATTTTTGCTCGTCTTAAAACCCCTTTTTCTACCAACCAACAACCAGTTTATGGCGCAATTACGATTTGAGGCCCTCAAACGACTGAGTGAGCGGCCACGGGTGCATGTTGATCTTCCAGCACCCACCGTATCCAAACTGTTCGGGGAAAACGTGTACGGCATTGAACAAATGCGCGGCACCCTTTCTCCGGCGGTATTCCGGAAGGTCAGCCAGGCGATTAAGAATCACGAAAAAATCGACGAAGACACAGCAGACGCCGTAGCCTCCGCAGTGAAGTCCTGGGCAATCTCCAAAGGAGCAACCCATTTTACACACTGGTTCCAACCGATGACCGGCGGAACCGCGGAAAAGCACGACTCTTTTTTCGATGCCCTGGCGGGAATTGAAAAGTTTAAAGGCAGCGAACTCGTTCAGCAGGAACCCGATGCATCGTCGTTCCCGAGCGGTGGTATTCGCAGCACCTTTGAAGCTCGTGGCTACACGGCCTGGGATCCGACGTCGCCGATGTTCCTTTATGGAAAGACGCTGACCATCCCCACCGTCTTTGTCTCCTATACAGGGGAAACCCTTGACACTAAAGCTCCGTTGCTGAAAGCGCTGAAGGCAGTCGACATTGCCGCCACTCGCGTCTGCCAGCTTTTCGATAAGGACATTCAGCACGTCCATGCATCGCTCGGACCGGAACAGGAGTATTTCGTCGTCGATAAAGCCTTGTTTCAGGCGCGCCCCGATCTTGTCATGGCGGGCAGAACAGTTTTCGGACATGCACCGGCTCGCGGTCAGCAACTTGAAGATCATTATTTCGGATCGATTCCATCGCGGATCTATGATTTCATGAAGGACTTCGAGATCGAATGCTGGAAGTTGGGTATCCCTGTACGCACCCGTCATAATGAGGTTGCGCCCAGCCAGTTCGAAGTGGCGCCCTTGTTTGAGGAAGTCAACGTCTCAAACGATCACAACCAACTCCTCATGGACGTCATGGGCCGGGTAGCCGATCGCCATAACCTAAAGGTATTGTTTCATGAAAAGCCCTTCGCCGGACTAAATGGTTCCGGAAAGCATAATAACTGGTCATTGATCACCGACACGGGTGTCAATCTTTTTGCGCCGACCAGCAGCGCCCGCGACAACCTGATGTTCCTGACATTCTTCGTCAACACCATCAAGGCGGTGTATGAATACAACGACCTGTTGAGAGCAAGTATCGCTACTTCCGGAAATGACTTCCGGCTCGGGGCGAACGAAGCACCTCCCGCGATTATGTCCGTGTTCATCGGATCACAAATGACCTCGGTGCTCGATGAACTCGAAAGCAAAGGCAACGTCAAGATCGAGAAGGGTGACAACATGTACATGAAGCTGGGTATCGATCAGATCCCGGAAATCATCCTTGATGCTACCGACAGGAACCGCACCTCGCCGTTCGCCTTTACTGGGAACAAGTTCGAGTTTCGAGCCGTGGGTGCCAGCGACAACTGCGGTACGGCGATGGCGGCACTGAACGCAATCGTCGCTGAGCAGTTGACCCAATTCTATGAGTCTGTCACTAAAAAGATTGAGAAGGGCGAGGAAAAGCGCCTCGCTATCGTCGACGTCCTTCGTCAATATATTAAGGAATCCAGGAATATCCGGTTTGAAGGCGATGGGTACTCTGAAGAATGGGTGAAAGAGGCCGAGCGCCGCGGACTGTCCAACGTGAAGAATACACCGCGCGCACTGGATGCCTACCGGACGAAGAAGGCCATCGAACTCTTCCAGAAACACGAGATCATGTCGCCCAAGGAGGTGGAAGCCCGGACAGAGATCAGGCTTGAAGCCTACATCAAACGGGTTCAAATCGAATCGAGGGTCATGGGTGATCTTGCAATGAACCATATCGTTCCGACGGCCATCGCGTACCAGAATAAACTTATCGCCAACGCGAATGGCCTTCAGGGGCTTGGAGTTGATAACAAGACAGTCGTCCAAACGATCAAACAGATCTCTACGTACATCGACATCATCAAGAATGGTGTCAGGGAAATGATCGAAGAGCGGAAACGGATTAACAAGATTACCGACACCCGTGAGCGCGCCATTGCTTACTGCGATGAGATCAGGGAGAAATACTTTGAATCTATTCGCGATGCCGTCGATAAGCTGGAACTGTTGGTTGACGATGAAGACTGGCCGCTGGTGAAATACAGGGAACTATTGTTCCTGCGATGATCCGATTCTTAGGATGCAAAACAAAAGCGGCGCCAAAAAAGCGCCGCTCTTGTTTTAGGGTCAGCTTAAACCGCCCGCCTAAGGTTGGATGTTGAGGATCTTTCGATACTGCGCCGGGTTATGGAGCACGTCCACGGCTTGCTTGAGCTCCCGGTCATACTTGAATCCTGTCTCGATACTTCCTTTTTCGAGGTAATGACGGGCCATGATCTCCTTTTCCAGGATCACCTTGATCTGATTCTTGTAAAGTTTCAGTTCGTCCTTTTTGCTGACCGCAATGCGACGACGAATCTCTTCCAGATCGCCTGCCAGTTCAGGATAGTATTTTTCTTTCCTTGCTTCTTCCGTGAAATGCTGCAGCCCGAACTCAAGATACGACGTATATGAATAATCTTTGCTGCTCACCCAATTGACAAATTCCTGATATTCATTGTCGGTGAGCGACCAGTTCTTGGGATCAGGTTTTTCAGGGTGGTTCGCCACGTACTGGTTGGCGTAATCAAAAATCAACCCCTTTTCAAACAATACCTGCGTCAACGGATGCGCCTCTTCGCTCTCGGTCTTGATGTCCGGGTCAATACCGCCGCCATCATAAACCGTCCTTCCATTGGTAGTCTTGAAGGTTCGCTTCAATGAATCGGGGATGGAGCCGACACTGCCGTCGTCCCGGCGATGAGCGTAGTCCAGTACCTGAATGCAACGGCCGGTTGGGGTGTAATATTTTGCCGTCGTTACCTTGAGTTGTGAATTATAGGACAACGGTCGGCTGACTTGCACAAGTCCTTTCCCATAGGATTTTTCACCAATGATCACACCGCGGTCATAATCCTGGAGCGTGCCCGCCACAATCTCGGAGGCCGATGCGCTACCGCGATTTATTAGGACGGCTACCGGGATCTCCGTGTCGACAGGCGCGTTCAGCGTCTCGTAACTTAAGTTGTTTTCGGGAATCTTACCTTTTGTGCTGACCACCAGCTTCCCTTTTGGTATGAACAGGTTGGCGATATTGACCGCCTCGATGAGCAAGCCTCCCGGATTACCCCTGAGATCCAATACGACGCCTTTGGCACCTTGCTCCTTTAAAGCCAGGAGCGCGTTCTTCACTTCTTTACCGGCGTCCGGTGTAAAGTCTGACAGGTGGATGTAACCTATGTCGTCGTTTACCATGCCATAGTATGGTACGTTGTGAACTTTGATCTTCTCGCGTTTGAACTCAAGGCGAATGGGTTGATCAACGCCAACGCGTTTTATCGTCAATGACACGGGCGTTCCGATCTGACCCTTCATCAGTTGGCTGGCTTCTTCCCGCGAAAGTTTGGACAGGTCGTGGTCGTCGATCTTAAGAACCTCATCGCCGATCTTGAGTCCCCCTTGCTGGGCTCCGTAGCCCTCCATGATCATGGTCACGACGGTCCGGCCCCCGATCTCGCGGGTGATCGCGCCAATCCCACCGTACTGGCCGGTGTTCATCGTTCGATAATCTTCTACCTCATCTTCCGGAATGTAGTTGGTGTACGGGTCGAGCGACTCAAGCATCGCATCGATACCAGTCCTAACCAATGTGTTGGGATTGACCTCATCGACGTAAAGGGCATTTACTTCCTTGAAGAGTGTGGCAAAAATGTCGAGGTTTTTCGCAATCTCGAAATACCGGTCTGCAGGCGGGGTGTGTGCCAGCGAGATCGCCACCGCAACAAAAACCACCAGGGCCATCAACTTTTTCTTCATGAGCTTTCTCTTGTTCCGTATAACGAAAAACCTGCCCAAAAACGGGCACATTCGTCAATAAATTTTAGTAATTATAGCCGAATACACCAACGGAAGTTCTAAATGTCCGGATAATTTATAGCTTTATTTAAATATTCATGCCTAACCCTTTCTGTCAATCAAAAAAACTATGAAAATACAGATCAGGTTTTTATTCCTTGCGGCGCTGTTTGCCATCGTATCATGTCAGACGGCTCCACGTTATGAGCGGAAGATCGCTGAAAGCAACGGTTATACCTACGAATACGTTCCGGGTGATCTGTTGAATGTTCGCATTTACACCTTGAAAAATGGACTGAAGGTTTATCTCAGCCGCTATGAAGGCGAGCCAAGAATCCAAACCCAGATCGCTGTTAAGGCAGGCGGCAAGAACGACCCGGCAAATAATACCGGTCTCGCGCACTATCTGGAACACATTATGTTCAAGGGTACCGCAGATTTCGGTACGCTTGACTGGGAGAAGGAGCGCGTCTACCTCGACAGTATCGAGCAGATGTTCAATACCTACGCGACCATCACGGACTCCGCGAAACGCGTTGAGTACTACAAGCTGATCGACAAAGTATCCAACGAGGCTTCGAGATACGCTATTCCCAACGAGTACGATAAAATGGTGTCCGAAATCGGAGCAACCGGTACCAACGCGTACACCACGGAAGACCGCACCGTGTACATCAACAACATCCCCTCCAATCAATTGGAAAACTGGATACAAATCGAGGCCAACCGTTTCCGGATGATTGTTCCAAGATTGTTCCATACCGAATTGGAAGCCGTATATGAGGAAAAAAACAGGTCCCTCGATAACGACTACTGGAAAGTATATGAGTCGTTGTACGCCGCCATTTTTTCAAAACATCCGTACGGTACCCAAACCGTCATCGGCACGATCGAACACCTCAAGAATCCTTCGATCACCGAGATAAAAAAATATTTCGACACATATTACAGACCTAACAACGTCGCCATTTGCCTCAGCGGTGAGTTGGATTTCGACAAGACGATCGCTGCAATCGACAAAGCGTTTGGCGATTGGGAACCCAACCCCGATTTGAAACCCTGGAACAAGCTTGAGGAAGCTCCCATTTCAACGCCTGTGGTCAGGGAGGTCTATGGCCCCGACGCGGAGTGGGTGACCCTCGGCTTCCGGTTCAATGGCCGTAGCAGCCAGGACTACGACCTGCTGCGTTTGACCGATATGATCTTATCCAACTCACAGGCAGGATTGATCGACCTCAATCTTAAACAGCAACAAAAGGTACTGGAGCCCTCCAGCTATGTGGATCTTATGAACGACTACGCTATCCACATGTTTACGGGCCGTCCCCGGGAGGGTCAGCGCCTGGAGGACGTACGCGACCTGTTGCTGGAACAAATCGAATTGGTCAAGCAAGGTCAATTTGATGACTGGCTAATTGACGCTATCATCAACAACCTGCGGATGAACTTTATCCGAAGTTCCGAAAACAATTGGTCGCGTTCGGCCATGCTGGTAACCGCGTTTACCAACGACATGCCCTGGGAACGAATCATTAGCGAAGTTGACAACCTGAAGAAATACACCAAGGAAGACGTGATGCGGTTCGCCAGCGAACACTACAAGGACAACTATGTGGTCGTGTACAAGCGAACCGGCAAGGACCCGCATGCCCAGAAGGTGAATAAACCTACCATAACGAAGGTTACCCTTAACAAGGAGAATCGCTCACCCTTCCATGAAGAGATTGCCAACCGCAAAGTTGAAAAACTTCAACCCGTGTTCATCGATTATGAGAAGGATGTGCGCCGACTGAAAATGAAGAATGATGTAGAGGTTCTTTACACCCCCAATACGGAGAACGATCTGTTTACATTGTACTACCTCTCCGACGTTGGAACGAACAACGATCCAACACTAAAAATTGCCGTCGAGTATCTCGAGTATCTCGGAACGTCGGAGTATTCTGCGGAAGAACTGAAAAAGGAATTCTACAAGCTCGGTTCGTCATTCGGAGTCTACGCTTCACCAGAACAGACCTATGTCTACCTAAATGGATTGAGCGAAAACATGGATAAATCTATTCAGCTTTTCGAAAGCCTCCTTGCGGATCCGCAGCCGGATGATGAAGCACTAAAGAAAATGATCGACGGTATATTCAAGAAACGTGACGACGTAAAGAAGGATAAATGGGAGATCATGTTCGGTGGCCTGATGAACTATGGTTTGTACGGTCCGAAATCAGCATTTACAAATGTCCTGGGGAACCAGGAACTTCGCGAACTGAAAGCGGAGAAGTTGATCGAAATGATCAAGAACTTCACAAGAACTGAACATCGTGTGTTGTACTTCGGACCTGCATCCGAAGATCAGGTCGTGGCATCGCTGAACGAATACCATGTCCTCCCTGACGAGTTGAGCCCGGTGCCGCCGAGGGTAGAGTTTAAGATGCAAGACGTCAATCAGACGAACGTGTATTGGACACACTACGATATGGTTCAGGAAGAGATCATGTTTATGTCGAAAGGCGAATCATTCGACAAGAAACGCCTTCCCATGGCGACGATGTTTAACGAATACTTCGGTGGAAACATGAGCTCACCGGTATTTCAGGAGTTGAGGGAAGCTCAGGGACTTGCTTATTCTGCTTTTGCCTACTATGGATCGTCGGCCCGTGACACGGATAATGATTACTTCTACGCATACATCGGTACTCAGGCGGACAAGCAACCTGAGGCGATGAAGGCTATGCTCGGACTCCTTACGGACTTCCCGCGCTCAGAGGGTGGTCTTGAGGTTGCGAAAAATTCAATACTCAATCAGATCGATAGTGAGCGCATCCGTAGAGCAAGTATTCTCTTCAATTATGAGTCGGCCAGAAGGCGTGGGCTTGACTACGATATTCGGAAAGATATCTATGAACAAGTTCATCAGGTTACCCTGGATGATGTGGCGAAGTTCCAGGAGGAATACCTTAAGAACAGGAAGTACAACATCGTCCTGATCGGAAGCCGCGACAAGATAAATTTCCCGGAACTTGCGAAATACGGAAAGGTGCAGGAGTTGTCGCTGGATGAAATATTCGGCTACGAGAACGTCCAAAAGATCGATATCGAGACCATGTCCCAATAACAACGGGGTACCTGGTAAAAAAGAGCTGCGATAATGCTGTCGCGGCTCTTTTTATTTCCAGGCTCTCCGTAAGAAGTTCAACCAGTTTCCATGCATCACTTTTTGAACGTCTTCATCGGTGTATCCCCTTGTTTTCAGGAGCGTCGGCAACTTCTGCAGATCGGCGATGGTCTCAATGTCGTAGGGGGATTGCTCTTTGCCAAAACCGCCGTCCAGGTCTGAACCTATCCCAATATGATTTGCGTTGCCGGCGATTTGACAGATGTGATCCAGGTGATCGATAACGGCATTAAGACCGCAGTTCATTTGCCGTGGGGTAGATGTTCCTTTCTCCCAACCCGGCACCATCATCCAGGTGTCCAGAACCCCACCGATCACAGCACCGCGACGGATTAATTCCCGGATCTGGTCGTCACTGAACTGCCGGTTGTGATCGACCAGGGCGCGACAGTTATTGTGACTCGCCCATACATGACCATTGAAATTGTCCAACGCCTGCCAAAAACTTTCATCACAAAGGTGCGTCGCATCGAGGATAATGTTGAGGCGCTCCATCTCCTTCAACAGTTCCTTGCCGGCGGCGCCGATACCACCCGTTGCATTTGTTCCCTGTGCGTAGCGGCCAGGTCCATAATGCGCAGGGCCGATCGCGCGCAGACCGTATTCCCATGCCTTCCCCAGGTAGTCGATGTTAACAATTGAATCGGCGCCTTCGAGACTCACAATGTAGCCCACGGGTGTCTCATTGCTTTTGCCAGATGACCATTGCGCAATGTGGCGCTCCAGCGATGTCAGGTCGTGGATTTGGACAAGCTCCCCGGCCGTTTCCATCGCCTTGTACCAACCCAGTTGGCCTTGCGTGTGCGCCCAGGCCTGTTCCGGTGAATGCCACCCGGGCAGGGAATTGCCGGGAGCGACATATCGCGCTATTTGTGTTGCCACAACGAGGCCGATGCGGCCGCGACGAAGCTCGGAAAAACACACGACGTTGTTGCCGCGGTCGGGTTTGTCGGTCATGCCGGTCTCGCGCTCGCGGATTTTTTGAATGGGCTGCCGAAGATCGCGATTCCATTCCATCGCGTTCATCGCAAGGTCGAGGTGCCCGTCAATGATGAACATCTCAGATTGATCTGAATTAAAAGCCATCTTATTCAATGTGGAAAACTAATCTCAAACGCAACTAGCGATATCATCAGACGGTGAGCTTCCTTTTGCGAGCCGGTATCTCCCACGTTTGAACGACAAGGCCGTCGATCACGGCATGGGCGTGCTCATGCAGTGCTACCGTCGGACAAATATGCCAGGGTACACCGTATAGAACGTCACCAACTTTCAGAGGGCTCGAAGTCTGAAATACCATGTGTTCTTCGCTGTGACTGACCGGCACGAGATCGGGAGCATTCAGAAAATATACCCGCTTGGGCAGCGGGTTCTCCGAGGCGATCGCTTTATGCCCCAGGTCTGTACAAACGAGGTTGGGTCCCGGCCGCGAAATCACACGCGATATCACCAGCGCGGCGTGATGCCATGACTGTTCTTTGAGAATGGATTCGTACCCCGCGTCCCAATAGATAAATGTCCCCGGACTGCATTCGACGTCAGGGCGCTTGCGATGGATCGAAAAGGTCGGCGACCCACCAGCGACAACGGTGACCTTTCTACCGAGTTGTTCCTCAACGTTATGCCTCAGGGTCTCCACTTCTTTAAACGCAGCGTGACATTTCCTTTCCCGTTCGCCGAAGTCCGCATCCCTTAGATGTCCATCATAGGCATGCAGGCCGGTGATTTGAATCCCGCTGAGCGATGAACATTCTTTCACGAGTTCGTTCGCGCGATGCGGTTCAATACCCGTCCGATTCATGCCAACGTTGAGGTCCACGTAGACGGGGACCTTAAAACCTTGAACCCGCATAACGCCCGACAGGTGTTGCGCGCTTTCAACGTTGTCGATAAGGCAGGACCATTTCACCGTCGGAAATTTTTTCATCAGCCTCGCCAGGCGTTCTGCCTTTGGACCCACAGGTTGGTAGGCGAGGAGAATGTCGTTTGCGCCGACCTGAGCCAGCATTTCCGCTTCCGAGATCGTAGCGCATTTGAACTTTTGAATGCCCTCTTCCAGCATCATGGCCGCTACTTTATCCGATTTGTGGGTCTTGATGTGCGGCCTCACCCGGAGCGGATCGTTGACGCTATCGACAAGGCGACGGATGTTTTCCCGCACGCGATCGGAATAAACTACCAACGCGGGCGAGTCGAGTTCGTTGATATTATCGATGGTATACCACATGCTAACCAGTTTATGCCAACTCAAACACAGCCTCGATTTCAACCGGGATGTTATCGGGCAAAGAACCCATTCCCACCGCACTGCGCACACCGACCCCGTTATCTTCGCCCCACACCGCGGCAAATAGTTCGCTGCATCCGTTAATCACGAAGGGATGACGAGCAAAGGAGGGAACAGCGTTCACCATACCCAGAACCTTGATCACTCGCCCGATGCGGTCCAACGACCCCAGATTTGATCGCAGCGTCGAGAGGATAGCGAGCCCTACCTGCCGTGCGGCCAGTTTAGCTTCTTCGGCCGTAAGATCTTCACCGACCTTGCCAATAATGAACGTGCCATCCTCTTTGATCGTGCCGTGTCCGGATACATGGACAAACCGGTCCACCACCACGAAGGGCTTATATACGCCCAGGGGTTTTGGCGGCGGTGGCAATGACAGCCCCAGCTTTAGAAAACGTTCTTCGGGAGTCGGGTTTGCATTCATCATCTCAGGGGATAAAAATACTCAACAGCATAACACCGACAAACCCAACCACCGCAACGATGGTTTCCATAACCGACCAGGACTTGATCGTGTCCTTGATGCTCAGATTAAAATATTCCTTGTACATCCAAAAGCCAGTGTCGTTGACGTGCGAAAACATAAGACTGCCTGCGCCGATTGCCAGGACCATTAGATTTCGATCCACCGCCATTTGTGATAACAAAGGTTCAATGATCCCTGCCGCAGTGAGACCTGCTACGGTTGCGGACCCAACACAAACGCGAATAATACAAGCCATCAACCATCCCAACACCAATGGATGTACGTTCCAATGGCTGACGAGTGCGGCAATGTCATCGCTGACGCCTGTGGTGATCAACATCTGCTTGAGCGCACCAGCGCCGCCCATAATGAGAAGGATCATTGCAATATCTTTCACGGCCTCGCCATAGATGTCCATGATACGCTGCATCTTCATCCCGCTTCTCAGACCTAAGGTGTACGTGGCGACAGCAAGGGAAACGAGCAATACGATGATCGGATCCTTCATGAAATTCATCAATGATCCAACAACGTCAGTCCGGGCATCGTCCGTCGGAATAGCCGTAGTCAACGCCAACAGTACTACGGGCAGGAGCGATGAGAAAATGCTGTTGAACAACCCGGGAAGTTTGCTTTCGTCGAGCGTGGCCGGTTGAAACGTCTTCGGAAGTGGTGAATTGATCCGCTTCAGTGTTTTTGCAAACAACGGTCCGGCGATGATCACTGTGGGAATAGCGACGATCAACCCGTAGAGCAACGTGAGGCCCATGTCGGCTTTAAATTCCGTTACCAATGCACTCGGGGAGGGGTGAGGCGGAAGAAAACCGTGCGTGACCGATAACGATGCGAGCATGGGCAAGCCGATATACACGACCGGGAAACGATATCGATACACCACGGAAAAGATTAACGGCACGACCAGCACGAACCCGACGTTATAAAACAACGGTATCCCGATAATGAATCCCGTGACCATTAACGCCCAGTTGATGTAACGTTGTCCAAACAGATACATCAACCCGGACGAAATTCGTTGTGCAGCACCGCTCTCTGCCACCAGTTTGCCCAACATTGATCCCGCTACAATGATGATCACAAGTCCGCCCAACATATCCCCGATGCCCTCCTGGAGCGCATGGGTAATCGTCCGCGCATCCAGACCGAGCAATACCCCAGCAAGGATAGAAATGACCAGGAACGCGAGAAATGGATTTACCTTAAACCAAGTGATGAGTACTACCAGCACTCCAATGCACGCGAGGACGATGACAATAGACATTAGGGACAGGGCACGTTAGAACTTGTCGGGAATCTGGATGATACGAACTACAATCTCATGCGGATCGCCGTCTTTGTCAATAAGAAAAAACTTCACCATCGGATTGTCGCGCTTCAAATGTGTTTCCACGTGCCTGATTTCATTGTCCTGGAGATGCTTCTCGATTTCTTTTTGCAGAATAAAAAGCGAGTTGGCCAGATCAACTTCGAGTGGACTGGGATTATAGGTAGAAGTTTTCATTGTCGCGTATTGGATTTCCGGTAGCCGGGCAATGGGCTAATTTAGTTTTTTGCGGCGACAATCAGAAATATCGGAACTCGATAGCGCCAGTAGCAGATGCCTGCCGTGAAGACGCTGAGGGCTAGACTACCACCGGATAAGAGCGGATGC
>CAZIAG010000059.1:3707-12842 GCA_964537375.1 uncultured Roseivirgaceae bacterium | reverse complement strand
GGCAAGCGAGGAAGGATTTTATAATCCGTATATGGGAGACCATCGACACCAGCATCAGCCGGTTTCGGAATGTCCATTCCATTACGCTTGAGGTCAAACCAACGGTGGCCCTCAGCCATAAACTCAATCCGGCGCTCCCTCAACACATTGTTCAAGTTTGCCGGCACATCCGCTGCCACGCCACGGGCTTCGCGAAGTGCATTGAGATATGCATCTCCGGCACCAGCACCCAGCGCCTCGGCGGCAATAAGATACGCCTCAGACAAGCGGAGGATCGGGATGTTCTCCATAAACGGCAGCGGGCCATTTCCCCTCCACTTGGCGAACTCCTCGCCCAACGACTCCGTATTGAACATGTTGTTGCGGACGTCAGTGGCATTAGTAGCAATTTCATCGAGCAACTCCTGGCTGGCAACGATGATAAACTGCGAGCCCGCGCGATCATTCATGAGCAGGGAATTAATGCTGTTGTTCTGGCCATCCACTGTGCTCCAGTCAAGGCTTCGAATTTCCGACTCGAACAATGATTCAGGGTGAATCGGGTATGAGGCATCGTCCCAAGAATCTACGTAATCTGCCGCCTGAACCAGGTCAGACCCGTCACCAGTGATCACCTGCTGAGCGTAAGCTGCAGCATCAGCGGCGCGGCCCCAGTACAGGTACACGCGGGCAAGCAGTAAACGCGCAGCATCTGCGTTCGCAAAGATTACACCCGAGCTGCCCGCATTTACTTCCGGCAGGTCAGGGATAGCGGCCAGCAGGTCTGATTCGATTTGTGTATAAACCTCGACGTTTGTCGCACGAGGCAGATCCACTACGTCTGACAATCCAAAAGTAGCGGTGAGCTTCAAGACAACCGCAGAGTTGAAACCATTCACTTCCCTGCCTGGTTCGTACCCGTAAACACGGGCCAGATCATGGTAAAACAGGGCGCGGAGGAACAGTGCCTGAGCGCGCAGTGCTTTTTTCTCATCAGCTGTGCCCTTCACGCTCTCATCATCGACTGTATTAATGATGATGTTGCACTCGTTGATGGCCGAATAACGATTGCCCCAGATACCAATGCCAGAGTTTTCTGCATTAACATACTCTAGCTCGTAACGACCTGTGAGCTGAGCAAGCTCCATGTTGTCAGCAAGAATCTCGGGAGCAATCATCATGGTTTGACCATAGTAACCGAAATCATTAACTGACTCATAAGCCGCGTTGAGCAGGGTTTGATAGCCCTCAACATCCTGGAGAGCAATTTCCCTTGACAGCGATGCCTTATCCTCGACTTCGAGGTCGTTGCAACTTGTCGTCACGAGTGCCCCTGCTAGTATATATAAGAATATCTTCTTCATTATTGTCGATTTTTTAGAGTCCCAAATTAATACCGGCGGAGAATTGGCGACCCTGCGGATAGGTTCCGAACGTGGAAACACCCGTTGTGTTGTTGTTGGCAATCACCTCGGGGTCAATTCCATCAAACTTCGTCCAGGTTAGAAGGTTTACACCTTGTACAAAAACTCGCAGGTTCCGGATATTAGCCTTGCTAAGAATGCTCCGAGGCAGATCATACGACAGTGTTGCTGTCTTCAGTCTGATGTAGCCCCCGTCCGACAGGAAACGGGTAGTACCGATGAAGCCGAAATCCTGATCGATACCTCCGATGGTGCCGTTAGGCGTCATCATCGGGTAGTTCGTAACATCGCCAGGTTGACGCCAGCGGTTCAAAATATCGATACGCCTGTTGTCGTTCCCGCCAGGGCTGATTATGTTATAAAGATCCTGGTTAAACGCTTTGTTACCCAGTTGATACTGGAAGAATACGTCAAGTGTAATCCCCTTGAATGAGAAGGTATTGCTCCATCCACCAAAGTTTTTCGGGATACCGCTTCCCCGAACAGCACCATCCTCATATCCACCAGAATAGGCCAGGTTCCCGTCCTTGTCACGGATCATCGCCCGACCGTTTGCCGGGTTTACACCCGCATACTCGAGGAGATAAAAGAAGTCTACAGGCTGACCAACAATCAAAGTAGGGATCGATCCCGAGAAGATGGTATCGCTATCGACCAATTTCGTCACCTTGTTGCTCAGGAACGAGGTGTTAAAGCGCATATCCCAACGGAATCCACCACTGTTTACAACCACGCCTCCGAGTTCAATATCAATTCCCTTGTTTTCAACAGAGCCGATATTCTGCGTGATGTCGTTATTGGTAATACCACCTGTTTGGAGGAAAGGCACGTTGAACAGCAGGTCATTGTTGTTTGTCTTCCACAGGTCAACGGTACCATAGATACGATTGTCGAGCACGGCAAAGTCGAGGCCGACATTGAAGGACTCTTCTTCCTCCCAAGTGATCTGGTCGTTACCAAGCTGGGTAATCGTAAGTGTGGTTTGGCCGGCATATTGACCGGTTGATCCCCCAAAGTTCGTATTGGTTCTGTATTCACCAATATCAGCGTTACCCAGTACGCCATAACTCCCTTTCAGCTTGAGATCATCAATGAAAGTGAGCCCGTCCATGAACGATTCTTCCGAAATCATCCAGCCTGCAGAGGCAGCATAGAATGTTCCGTAAGGGTTAACGGCACCGAAACGTGAGTGACCATCGCGTCGCAACGTAAAGCTAGCGTAGTACTTTTCGTCAAAGTTGTAGTCAACCTTACCAAAGTATCCAAGACGCTTGTATTCCTGAAAGAAACCGGTCGTTGCATTCGGGACACCGTTGCTGGGAAGCCTGAAGTACGCGTTGGAGAAACCAACTGCAGTCAAGCTTGCCCCTTCGCGTTCTTCGAACTTGTATTCGTAACCAACAATGGCCTTGACGTTGTGCACATCGCCAAACGTCTTATTATAGTTCAGCGTCACGTTACTGTTCATGTTAACGCTCCGCCGGTTATTGACAAGGACTGAGCCACCGTTACCGGCAAACGCGGGAATTGTGCGCGGACGCTGGTTGTCATCCCTGTTCATCGACATGTCGATACCGACGAGGCCGGAAATAGCGAGCGACGGAATGATCTGATAAGTCGCTGACGCACTTGAGACCGTCTGGAAAGTCCTTCCAAGACGCACCTCCTGATTAACACCTTGCAGGATATTGTAATTGAACAAATGGCTCAATCCGTTTGTTGGATACGGGTTGTATTCCCCAGTCTCCGGGTCTATCGCTGCCGATGAGGGGAACGCAGCGAATGTTGCCACCCATGGCCCGTTCACGAAGTTTCCATCGGCAATTGTACCGAATTGTTTGATGTGGGCCACACTGATCTTGGCGTCCACCGTCAGCTTTTCGGTAGCGCGATGGTTCACGTTTACACGACCCGTGAAGCGCTCGAAATCTGACATGATTATCTGACCCTGATTGTAGTTGTACGAGCCACCGAAAAAGAAGGACGTCTTTTCGCTGGAGCCGTTCATTGAAAGGTCGATGGTCCGGAAGCGCGCGTTCTGGAACATCGCATCAACCCAATCGTAGTCGTCATACGTCGAAGGGTCTTCCGGATTGCCGTAATACTGGTACGCTCCACCGGGCGCCGATGGGTCAGCTCCGATGTTGATTTCCTGCTCCGCCATCAGCGTCGCATGCTGCTGTGCATTCAGCACTTCGTACAGGTTCATCGGCTGAACCACACCCTCCTGAACAGAAACGTTGATGCCAGACTGAGACTTTCGGCTTCCAGACTTGGTCGTAACCACGATGATACCGTTTGCAGCTTGCGCACCATAGATAGCTGATTGGGCCGGATCCTTAAGGATCTGAACCGACTCGATATCATTCGGGTTGATCGCGTTAAGCGGATTGGATGACGTCTGGCTTGACTGGCCAAACTTTGCCAATTGTACGCCATCAACAATAATTAGCGGGTCATTACCGGCATTGATGGAGCCAATACCGCGGATTCGTATGTTGAGGGCACCGCCAGGTTGACCGGAAGCCGCAGCGATTTGTGTTCCTGCTGCCCGGCCCTGAATGGCCCTGTCAAGCGATTGAACCGGAAGGTTCGCGAATTCCTCGCCACCAATAGTTGAAACTGAACCGGTTATCTCCCGCTTCAGCTGGGTCTGGTATCCAGTAACAACCACTTCAGACAATTGACGCACATCAGTCGCCAATGCAACATCGATGGTTGACCTGGTTCCCACGGCGATTTCCTGCGACTCTAATCCAATAAAAGAGAACACAAGAGTTGCCTCGCCTGAGGGTACGGTAATCGAAAAATTACCGTTAGCATCTGTGGCAGTACCGGTAGTAGTACCCTTTACCACAACGTTCACACCCGGCAGCGGTGATCCGTCTTCCTGAGACGTTACCTTACCGGTCACGGTTCTTTCCTGTGCCATCACCTCCGTACCCCAGAGGCTTAGCACCAGTGTGAGACCTACTAGTAAAAATCTCCTCATAATTTTTTGGTTAGGTTAATTGCGCTAAACATAATAATTAATCTTAATACAGCTGCTTATTCATACCCTATTTTTTGGTATGCCACCCACCATAAAATACCCCCATTTAGGGGGCTTTCATTATGTTGGTAAGTCGTTTGATAGTGCTAAAAGGCTATTTTTCAGTAGATTAGGTTGTTTTTTGGGATGAACGGTGCATTCTCTCCCTTCCGCATCTAACGTAAACCATTTGGTGCCCCCGGTTGAGTCAGACAGCCGCAATAAAAAGGCCGCCCGAAGGCGGCCTTTTTGACCATATAATAAAGTGAAGCAATCAGCGCCCGATGTTCACGCTTTCGTCTATAGCATCGTTTGCATCGATTTCGGCCTGGGGAATCTTCAGGAAGAACTTGTTGTCATTGACGGCCAGGTTCGCCTGTGCACCAACCCTGTGATTGCCCGTTCGGGTGATGGCCCTCTGAAGACGTTTCGCATCGAACCACTCCACACCGGTCTCGGCGTACAGTTCCTTGCGGCGCTCCACAAGGATCTCTTCCAGTAATGCCGGCCCTGTATTGCCGGATGCCACGGCGTTGGGATCGCGATTCTGTTGAAGCGCCAGGAGAAGCGCTGCCGCACCTGTTTCGTCGCTCTGACGATACTTCGCCTCTGCCTCGATCAGGATCATTTCCGCAGTGCGGATTACCGGAATGTCGGCGTCAAAGGTGAATGTGAATTTCCGGGTTATCCAGTGGTTCCACGCTCCCGGCGTCGTTCCGTATGCACCCCCCACGAAAATGCGACGCACGTCAGTCGGGGAGAACAGCGCCACAAACTGCTCATTAAAGAATGTGCCCTGGTAAGAAAGTACGTAATGGTCTGCTTGCGAGTGCGGAGCACTATAATAGTACGCAGATTGATCATCGTATTGCGGCAGACCCCAGATCCACTCTACATCGTCAAGGTTATTGAAACCGTTGGTATACGAAGCAGCATTGAGGGCAGCCGCCACATTTCCACCATAAGCAGCATTGGCAGCAGTCTCAGCCTCTTCCCAGTTGCCCATCACTTGATGTACCTGCGCGAGGAAAGCCTGGGCAACGTTTACGTTCACAAAAGATTTATCGAGACGGTTGGCCGTGAGATTCTCCACGGCAAACGTCAAGTCCTCAAGGATGAGGTCGTATACTTCCTGCGTAGTAGACATCGGATTTCCTTCGGTAGTTGCCCCGAGATAGATCGGAGGCGCCGGAAAGTTCGGGTCTACGGAATAAGCCGGGCAGAACTCAAGCACCAGCTGGTGATAGAAGAACGCACGCAGCGCCCTTGCCTGACCCAGCAACTCCTGCTTGTCAACATCAGCGATAGACTCGCTGTTTTCAACGCCGCTGATGAATTGGTTCAACTGCGCGATCTCATAGTAGGAAAAATTCCAGCTAAAGGTCGTCCGGCGGTACGTGGGTTCGCGGTTGTCGTTAGCATAATCGAAATTGAACCAGGTGTTTGCCTGGACGATGTCGTTGCCCTTAACGACCCGTGCATAAAGCATGGAGTTCAAACCTCCGGCATCGTGGCCGGTGGTGAACTGTCCTCTCATTCGTCGGAGCATACCCGCCATGTGCGCCTCAGCGCCGGCACGGGAACCGTAGATCACGGATGACGATACCTCATCGGTTGGTACCGGTTCGTTGAGGTACTCTTCCGAGCAACCAAAGGCAAGGGCTAGTGACAGCACAATGGCTTTGGTCTTGAAGATGTTTATAAATGATTTTTTCATGATGTCAGATAATTAAAAGCTCAGGTTAATACCCATAGATGCAATTCGCTGATTGAACGACCTGTTGTTGGTAGTACCACCGAGGCTTTGCTCAGGATCCAGGCCTTTGTGGCTTTGGAACGTCAGGAGGTTATCACCCTGGAAGTACACGCGCAGTTGGTTTACACCGAAGCGATCGAGCACCTGTTTCGGAACGTTGTAACCGATGTTAAGCGCACGAAGCCTCAGGTAATCGTTCTTGAAAAGGAAGCGTGTAGACTGTGCGTTGAAATCGTGGTTATCCGCGATTACGAGCGGGACATCAGTGATATCTCCCGGCTTCTGCCAACGCTTGAGCGCGTCGATCGACACGGCACCGTCTCCGGGGCTTTCCAGATTGTTCATCAGGCGCGCATACTGACCGTCGTAGACATAAGCGCCAAAGCTGTAGTTCAACAGGATGTTAAGATCGAAGTTGCCAACACGCAGATAGCTGCTGAAACCTCCGATGATATCCGGCAAAGACGATTTCCCTACGTAGTAGCGTGTAGCCTCAGAGTAAACCTCGGTAGTTTCGCGTTCACCAGTCGGGTTGCCATCGCCATCCAACACGTCCTTATACCACATGCCGTAGCCATTGTCAGGATTGACGCCGGCCCAGTCTTGCAGATAGAAATCAAACAGGGAACGGCCTACTTCCCACCGCTTGGTACCCGAAATGAAGCTCTCCTGCGTAAGTTCCGTGATCTCATTGCGATCCCTTGAGAAGTTCAACGTCGTGGTCCAGGTAACGTTGGAAGTTTCTACGTTTGTCGACGTAAGGGTCACCTCGAGTCCATGGTTGCGTACAGCACCCACGTTCGTCCGGATGTCTGAATTTCCGGTCGACGGAGGCAGCGGCTTATCATAAATCAGATCAACCGACTCACGATCGTAGTATTCCACGTTCGCAGTGAGCCTGTTGTTCAACATCCGGAATTCAATTCCATAGTTGGACGCGGCAGTCTTCTCCCACCTCAGGTTCGGGTCCCGCAGCGCTCCCAAAAGCACACCTGTGAACGATCCCTGGTTCCAGCCCGTCACAAAAAGCTGGAGGTAAGGGAATGCACCGATACCGCGGTTGTTTCCAAGTTCACCGTAAGAAGCCTTCAGCTTAACGAAGTCGAAGAAGTTCTGATTTTGCATGAAGCCTTCGTCAGATATTACCCAGGCTCCGCCAACAGACCAGAAACTTCCCCACCGGGTTGCCTCGGAAAACTGCGAGGATCCGTCGCGACGGAAGGATGCTTCCAGATAATATTTCTCAAGAAAGTTATACGATGCACGCCCCAAATAGCTGGTCATGCGCGTCGTCGTAATGTATCCTCCCACGTTCTCCGGAGTCGTGCTGCCATTCAGAACCTTAACATTGGGCAGGAACCCGACACCCTGAGCACTCAAGCCGTTGATCTCGTCTTCATACGCTTCCTGTACAAGGGTAAGGTCGAGGTTATGATCGCCGAAGGACTTGTTGAAGTTCAACACGTTGTTGATGTTGAACGTGGTGGTTACGTCCCTGCTCTGAGAAACGCGACCTCCAACATTTGCCGCATAACCGAATTCGTTGTGCGCGTACGTAAACCCGTCGTACACATATTTCTCGTAACCGATATTGGTCCTGAGCGACAGGTAATCTGTAAAGTCAACTTGTGCATAAGCCCTCATTACGGTATTATCCCGGTTATTCGTCACAGCATAGTTGTAAAGCGCACCCGCAGCATTCTCTCCGGATAGCGCAGGGCGTTGCGCGTTCAACGGTACACCCGTTGCGTTTCCGTAGTCGTAAATCGGCTTTCCAAAATTGTCAAGGATCAAGGCACCATCCACATCCCTGCGATATACAGGATAAATCGACGGTACGCTGTAGATCCACTGGATCGCGCTTTGATAAGCCGACCCGGACTGATCAGGGTAGTTTTGCTTTTGTGTCGAATACATCGTATTCAATCCCGCACTGAACCAATCGTTCACTTTCGTATCAATGTTCATACGACCGGTGAAGCGATTGAAATTCGATGTATGAACAGAACCTTCCTGATCAAGATAATTTGCCGAAAAGAAGTACGACGTTTTTTCGGAACCACCAGAGACCGTCATCGAGTATTCCTGGCGTTTAGCCTTGTTATTCTGAATGACCGAACTCCAGTCGGTATCCCAAAGTTTTTGCGTTGTGAGCAGCCGTCCGTCTGTTCCAACAGGATTCGGATAAGCGGGGCCGTAAGGGTTGTACATCAGGTAATTCGAAATCAACTCGTCCGTCGCTATTTGCGCAGCGTCGGCAGCGGTCTCGCCATTGACGTATTGCTGCATATTTCTGATGGCCTCCCACGAAAGCTCCATGTACTGATCGGTGCTGACCAGCTCGTGCATATCAACGGCCTGACCAGCAACACCAGCGCTTGCATTCAGGGTAACCCGGGTCGGTGAATTTTGCTTGCCGCGCTTGGTCGTGATCACCAAAACCCCATTGGATGCCCGCGAACCATAGAGTGCTGTGGAAGAAGCATCCTTCAGAACGTTGATAGACTCAATCTGGTCGGCGCTAATCGTATTGATGTTGCCATTGAACGGAACGCCATCGACCACGATCAACGGGTCGGCTGATGCGTTGATCGAACCGATGCCGCGAACGCGGATCGTCGGATTATCTCCCGGCTGACCGCCTGCTGAAATAATGTTAACGCCAGGGACAGCACCCTGGATAGCAGCCAACGGACTCGAGAGTTGTTGCTTGCCGATAATATCAGAGTCAACACTCGCTACCGAGCCGACGATGGCCCTTCTGGTTTGTTCGCCGTATGCCACGACAACCACTTCACTCAACTCGGCCACATCGAGGGACATGGTAACATCGAGAATAGTCCTTTCGCCAACCGGTATCTCCTCGGTTTGGAGTCCAATGAACGAAAACACCAACACCGCATCGTTGGATGGGACAACGATGGAAAACTCCCCGTTTGCATCAG
>CAZIAG010000059.1:0-3697 GCA_964537375.1 uncultured Roseivirgaceae bacterium | reverse complement strand
CTTTCCTGTGCCCACAAATCGCCAACGGCAACTGTAAGCACGAGTGTCAAACAGACTAGTAATACTCGTCTCATATAGGTTAGATTAATGAAATGTTTAGCGGCCAAACATATCACCAATTTCAACCCGGAAAAAAATTTGTCACTTAAGGTGAACTAGCTAGAGAAAATTCTTCTAACCCTATTTGTGGTAGTCCGTGTTTTTAGGAGTTCATTGTCAATCGCTTCAAGCGAAATTTCAACCGATTTCAATACTTCGCTACAGTGAAGAATATTTTGTGAAAGCAAAAAATGCCGGCAACCGCAGAAAAGATCATACCGTAAATTGTAGTAGAAAATCGAAAAAAAAATGATGAATAATACGGGGGAAAAAATTTCGCCGTTCGTCAGCGCAAAATGCGAAACTCGATCCTGCGGTTACGTTCACGCCCAGCCTCGTCGTTGTTGTCGGCGATCGGCCGGCTTGACCCATACCCCTTGCGCACCAACCTTTCCGGAGCAATGCCTTCCTTCACGAGAAAATCATAAACGGCTGAGGCACGCTTTTCCGAAAGCTGAAGGTTATAGGCAGCACTCCCCGAATTGTCGGTATGACCACTTATTTCCACATACACCATGGGGTTCTCCTGCAGGAACCGGGTGATCTTGTGTAACTCGGTAACCGACTTCTCCTGAAGCTCATATTTATCTACATCGAAAAAGATGTTCTGAAGGACCGACGTGCTTCCCTCACGAATCTTTTCCAACTCCACATCGAGCACGACAGGCTGAAATGAACTGACATTGGAGTAATTAAAATTCAAGCTCTTGAACAGGTAGCCCGGGCGGCTTACATAAAGCGCGTAATCAGCCCCTTGTGTCAATACGATCAAGTATTTCCCGGATATCGAATCCGACTCCACAAGGGATTCTACGGACTCCTCGCCAAGGTTGACCAGTTCGATACGCGCCCGCAACGGATCCTTGGAGTCCTTGTCCCGAACAACTCCCTTCACGTAATTGCTCCTCAGGCGAATCCGCTCCGTCTCCGGAATCTCGATCTCATAGATATAGCTGACCGAATATCCGCCATCACGGGGCTCCTCGTGTGAATAGTAGCCCTTCGCTCCATCGGCAGTTATAAAAAGCGAGAATTGATCTTCGTGCGTGTTGATCGGCGCACCAATATTTTCCGGCTGACTCCACCGCATCGACGAATCCCGCTCACTGACAAAAATGTCGTAGCCCCCGAAGCCGATTAACCCGTTGGATGCAAAGTAAAGGGTGCGGTTGTTGGCATGAATAAAGGGCGAGATCTCATCAAACGCTGTATTAATTTCCTTTCCAAGATTTCTTGCCCGGGTCCATTCGCCCTTATCGTTCAACGTTGTCACCCAGATATCCCGACGACCATAACCTCCCCGGCGGTCAGACACAAAATACAACGTTCGTCCATCGGCAGATAACGAAGGTTGCGATTCCCAATCCGCACTGTTCACCATGGGTCCAAGGTTCCTGGGCTCTGTCCATGAATCCCCAATCTTCTGACTTTCAAAAAGGTCACAACTTCCAAGACCGTCACGACCGACACACGACGTAAAGATCAACTTTCGCCCGTCGGCAGAGATCGTACACGTGCCTTCGTTGAACGCCGTATTGATCTTGCCGGAAATCGATTCAGGCTCAAGCCATTCCCCTTGTTGATTTCGTCTCGACACAACAAGATCTTCGTCATCGTTGGGACCACCCCCCAAACGACGCGTAAAGATCAGTTCCGATTGATCAGCCGTAAGGACGGGAAAATATTGCATGACAAAACTGTTTACCGTTTTGCTCAGCTTTCGAATGCGATACGCCGACACATCCGTCACATGTTCCCGCGCGAATTGGATACTCTCCAGCACTACATTCGCACGCATCGTCCTGGCATTGCGCACCTTTTCCACGGAAATAAATGACTTCATCGACTCTTCCGCCTTTGCATAGTCGCCAACAGCGAAATAACACTCTCCCAGTTCGAACCAAAAACTTTTTTGCTTGTTAGGGTCGGTCGTACACTTCCGACCTGATTCATATATCTGACTGGCCGTTGGATAGTCTTTGAGGGTTGTATATATGAGTCCCAACCGATACCACGCTTCGACAAACCGGTCGTCTTTCCGAAGGGCTTCATTCAGCAATGAAATCGCCTGAGAGTACTGGCCGCGGACACGATAGTTGTCAGCCTCCTGGTAATACTCAATTGCCTTCTTCGACCGGGTACTGAGGCCCGTCTGCCCGAACGCAGCCACTACGGCAAAGGAAAAGATCATGGCAAATATGAACGGCATAGCAAACGAAACTAAACAACAATGGCGGATACATCAAACTCCGGTGCGTCAAATTCCAGCATGGCATTTACCGGTTTCCAGGCCTCAAACGCCCTTATATCGCTAATGCCGATATCGGCCTCGACAATATAACCGCGGTCCAACAGATTTTGACGCATGGTTCCCCACAACAGCGGTGTTGACGGCGTGTACCACTTGCCGGCCTGTCTGAAGACAATATTCGCAAAGGAAGTGTCGGAAATGCGCCCAGACTGAACGATAAGGATGTCGTCACAAGAATCCCGCTTTTTAAAAAGCTCATCAATGGCACGACGATCTGCATACTTGCAGGTATAGTCGACTCCATTTCCGTCGACAACCTTCAATGACGAGATTCGGGGGTGCCGGTATGGAACAAACTCAACCGTATGACGGAGTTGCAGATCCTCCACGCCATAAGAGAGCCGGCATTTATACAATCCCCTCGGGGGTGAAGGGCAAGCACGTAGCAGCTTCTCCAGGGAAAAGTCCGGACGCACACCGAATGCCGTTTCAAGAGAATCAATCATCCGGCGTTCGTGATACGCAAGCCTGGCAAATTCACCATCGCAAAGCCTGATCGATTCAATTAACGGGAACATACACTTTGGCAATTACTTCATCGTACTCTTTCTCGAGAAGACTTTGGGCGGTAATCCCTCCACCGCTTCGATAGAAAAATTCTCCCGCTCTTGACTCGATGAACCGGATCATTACACCACTGTCCAGCCTCCTCCCGTCAAATACGCCGGCGATACCGGTGTAATATCCACGGTCTTCTTCCTCGGCACTTCTCAAAACCTCAAGCGTTTTTCGCTTTGGCGCTCCACTGATGGATCCGGCTGGAAGTAGCCCCACAAGAATTTCACCCAAACGCGACTGGTATCCCTGGTGAAGATCACCGACTATCTCTGAACTCACCTGCAGCAGACGCCTGTCAGCGGCAACGATCTCATCGATGTACCTGAACCGGGTAACCTTTACGTTGTCGGCCACTGCGCTGAGATCATTGCGCAACAGGTCGACAATGGTAACATGCTCTGCCATCTCTTTGACGTCTTCAAGGATTCGATTTGCCGCGTCGGGAAGGGAAGCGTCGATCGTCCCTTTCATGGGAAACGTTGAAATCTTTCCGGCCTCTATCCTGACAAACGTCTCGGGAGAAAAGACCACAAACTCATCGCGGTACCAAAGGCGATACTTCGCCTTCGACGAAAAGAAGACGTCCCGAAGAGTGCAATCAAGAGTGATTTTGGTTCGAATCGTCAGGTTTGCCAGGTAGCTATCACCATAGTTAATTGCGTGAACCACCTGATCGAACTTTTTTCTTTACACATCCAGTTCGTTTGGACGTCCGGTGAGTTGAGGTAC
>CAZIAG010000058.1:12362-12872 GCA_964537375.1 uncultured Roseivirgaceae bacterium | reverse complement strand
ATCCGTGCAGTACGCGGGCAATAGTGACTTCACTTCCTTCATCGATCAACACCAGTATGGATTCGTCGGCGCGCTCGCATTTGACGTGAAAATGGGTGGCAGGTACGTTTCGATCGAAACCAGGTATACCGCGAACATTAATCCGGTTGCAGACCGCCGGAAATCGGAAGTGCCCCGGCTCGCACCGACCCATGAGGAGCGGGGGGATAAGCTGAGGATCTCCACATTTAGTCTCAGCCTCGCGACAAGCTTGTATAATTTTTAACTCAGCATAATGCAATTACGTGAACTATGAAACGAACAAACAAATCCCACTTTGCTGTGATGGCCGCGATCTTCGCCGTCTTCGCAGCCTTTAGCTGGTCGTGTAAGGACGACGAAGATCCGGCGCCGACCCTGACTGATTTGAGACAGGAGCAGATTCGCTACCATGCGGACTCTATCCGCATTACGGATTCCCTGACCAGGATCAATGCGGCTGGCGTGGTCAACTATGCGATCACCGTCATC
>CAZIAG010000058.1:0-12352 GCA_964537375.1 uncultured Roseivirgaceae bacterium | reverse complement strand
TCATCAACGGATCTACCTCTTCCATCAATCCTGGGTATGGCCTGGGAAGGGAAGCTCGTACCAAGACAGCGCTTGAAGGCGCAGTTGTCACGATCAGCCAACTCGGAAAGACACAAACGGATACCACCGACGAATCAGGTGTGGTGGTGTTTACTGGTTTCTTCCGTAACGCAGTCAACGTCACGATTCGCAAGGAAGGCTTTACCAGTGTGAGCTATATTTCGGCGGTTAGCATCGATGATGAAACCGAAAATGGTACCATGAGTTTCGTGGGTAACCTTGTTCCGATCTTCGAAACTACAGGTCAAAACACGGCTACAATAAAGGGCCGGGCTACGATCGAGACTGACCTCACCAACAAGGAACGCGAACTGGCACCCGATGGCACGACGGTCTATGCTCATATCGACGCATCGGGCGATGTATTTGCTGACCGTTTTATGACCCGCGATGTAGAGAACGTGCTTACCCCCGCTTGCGCTTGTGAGATCATGTACATTGGGGAGATCCTGCAGGCCTCGTACACGGCCGGCGCAGTAGGTAGTGTACAAGGTGGTGAATATACTATCGTCGTTCCGGCAGCGACCGATGGACTGCCGATCAAGCTTGAGTATTCTGAAATCGGTGCCGACCAGACTTTGTTTGAAAGTTCTGCACAGTTCGGACAGCGGACCATCGTGAAGAGAACTATCTACAACGACAACTCCGGACTTGGTCCGTTGGCAACTTTGCCGCCGAGTTCTTCCGTCGCCGTGAGCTTTGAATCATTTGCAAACCCGGCGATGGCCGAGGCGGTGATTTCTCCCACCACGGGCGAAATCGCCAGGATCAACATCGTAGACGGCGGTTCGGGTTATGTGGGTACACCGGTCGTTGAGATCGCTGGCGACGGAACAGGCGCTACTGCAACAGCGAATGTATCCAACGGTCAGGTAACAAGCATTACGCTGAACAACCCTGGCTCGAACTACACCGTTGCAACCGTCAATATCATATCAGGTAATGGCGCTGCGTTTGCCGTGGGATCGTTGAGTGGGTCCGGCAAGATTGTAGCCCTTAACCTTTTGACTAGTGGCGAAGGTTACACTTCCGCCCCGGACGTAACCATCACCGGTGGTGGCGCTACAACTGATGCAACAGCTGTTGCAACGGTTACAAATGGTCGTGTCACCGCCCTCACGGTGACCGATGGTGGTGAAGGCTACGATGGCAGCCCGGTTACGGTAACGATCAGTGGCGGCGGTGCTACGGTGGATGCAACAGCCGAGGCCGTTTGGTCCGGTCTGTCTGTAGGTGTCATCGATCGGATTAGTGGAGGTTCGGACTACAACTACGCTCCGACGGTAACATTTAGTGAGCCTGACCTGCCGTTCGGTGTGCAGGCAACAGGGGTAGCTATCATTGACCCGGCAAGGGGTGAGGTGACCGCCATCAACGTGACGAACCCTGGTTCCGGATATATCCTCCCGCCGACGATTACGCTTGAGGCCGGTGGTGGAGCAGCCGCGGTTGCCCACCTGCAGGGAGGATCCGTTATCTCGTTCAACATCCTTACTGAAGGAGCAGAATATGCCTATCCGCCCACCGTTGTAATCGGAGCCAATGTGACTGGCGGCGGTTCTGGCGCCGAGGGAACGGCGATTCTGTCTAATGGGCGCGTGATCGGAATTGAGATTACCAACGGCGGTTCTGGCTACATCAGCGCTCCTGACGTCCAACTGGTATCAGGAACAGGTGCATCGGCATATGCCCATGTAACGGATGGCTCCATTACGGGCTTTACGGTGACCGACGGTGGCCATGGGTTTACGGGCTCACCAAGAGTGATCATTACTTCGGCTGATGGCGGCGGAGCTGTAGCTACAGCGACGGTCGAAAACGGTCGCATCACCGGCGTCACGGTGGTTGAAGGTGGCTCAGGATATCTCGATGGCAACACGCCGGGTACTCCAGTGCGTTTTAGCGCAACAAAAGGTACCAGCCTCGAAACAAAGCCGAGCCTCACTTATGTGAACGATATCTACTACGGCACAGGCGCTCATCGCGAGTAGTTGAAGTGATATAAATATGAAGAAAGCCATCCACGGATGGCTTTCTTTTTTTGTGGCCTTGGCGATGAGCGGGTTGAATATCATCGCCACCCGAAAATCAATTTCTGCAGAGGGGTGTCACGAAGATTTGTCGCGGCGTGAAAATGCGGCGCGGAAAGCGTTTGCCAGTTCATCCCCGGCCTTTCTCAAAGAGGCCTCTACGTCGCGCCAGCGATCATCACTCTTGACCTCTTCCTTCACTTTTTCCGCTGACTTCTTAAGTTCCTCGTATTTTTCCTGGAACTCCTTCTGCAGTTTCTCGCTCGCCTCGTGCAGTTCATCCACGAACTGATCTATCCGCTTCCCGAAGTTGCCGAAGGCTTTTTCGGCCCCGCGATCATCTTTTTTGTCCATATCACATGCTTTTAACAGGCATTGAATATATACATTTTCGCCGAAACCATCGTTTTCATTGAGGTGGCAAAGGCGACCGGCTGAAACGTCCAATTGTTTTTGGCTGGCCTTGTGTTCTTTTCATATTTTTACCCATACGAAAATGGCAAGAATCGTGAAACTTCGTTCGCTTACCGCAATACTGCTTGCGATTATTATCGTAATCGCTGAAGGATGCGCTTCAACGCATAAGCACAAAAAGAAGAAGCTTAAGCCCGGGAAACCGATTCCTTGCCCACTAAAGGACTGCTGATGCACCTGAGGAAAATCGTGATTGCGATCGACGGTTATTCAGCGTGCGGCAAGAGTACGACCGCCCGAAGGGTTGCTGGTGTGTTGGGCTATCGTTATATCGATACGGGTGCAATGTACAGGGCGGTCACGCTTTACTTCATCCAGCATCACGTTGCCATAACCAATCCGAAAGAGGTTTCCCAGGCGTTGAAGAAAGTTGACGTTACGTTCAGAGTCAATTCGAGGAATGTTTCCGAAACATACCTAAACGGATTGAATGTTGAAGAAGACATTCGAAGCATGGAAGTCTCCGGACAGGTCAGCATCGTCAGCGCCATCCGCGAGGTTCGCCAGGCGATGGTAGAACAACAACGCCGGATGGGTCGCGAAAAAGGTATTGTGCTGGACGGCCGCGATATTGGAACGGTTGTCTTTCCAAATGCGGAATTGAAGCTATTTATGACAGCCGAGATGTCTGTGCGGGCGATTCGTCGTCAAAAAGAGTTGCTGGCGCGAAATGAGTTGGTGGACCTGGAGGATGTGATTCGCAATATTCGCGAACGCGACCGGATTGATACCACCAGGACTGAAAGCCCATTGAAGCAGGCTGACGATGCCGTCGTAATCGATACTACGCATATCACCATCGATGAACAAGTGGATGAAGTGGTGAGACTTGCGATTAGCCGAATGGTCCAGTGACCAAGGCGTTTTGGTTTCGGGTACAACTGGTTGATTCGAAGATCTGCCTACCTCACAGGAAGATGGCGTTTGATTCTCGCAGCGGACTGGTTACCGCTCCTGCGTTTCCTATTGATATCGGGAGGGAAACTCGGGATTCGCTATCGGAGAATGTTCGCACATCGCATTAAGAATTCCAACATCATAGCTTTACATTTTCCCGTACTGTAACTTGCATATATGAAGCTAACGGCCGGCAGGATCCTGCGCTATTTCTTTAGCGGGACCTTATTTATCGTTCCTGTTGTTGCTACGACTTACTTTATTGTCGTCTCTTTTCAATGGCTGGATAGCCAGCTTGACCTTCCTTATCCCGGACTCGGTTTCTTAATCATCATCGCCGTAATCACGTTGATCGGATATCTCTCGACGAACTACGTCTTCAGGACGGTCGGAGGATGGTTCGACAGGGCAATCAATCGTATCCCGATCGTCAAGTTGATCTACGCAACGGTGCGCGATCTGCTGAACGCTTTTGTCGGTGACAAGAAGAAATTTCACAAGCCTGTACTGGTCCGCATCAACAAGGAAAATGATCTATACCAAATCGGTTTTGTTACGCAATCGGATTTGTCAAGCATCGGACTGTCAGACATGGTGGTTGTTTATTTTCCGCACTCCTATGCCTTTTCAGGGTTCCACTATTTTGTTCCAAAGGAGAACATCAAACCCCTTGATATTCCGGGGCCTACGGCGATGAAGTTTATTGTTTCCGGAGGGGTGAGTGGGTTGTCGGAAAGGTAATGTTCGTCACCGGTTTGCCTGTCGGATTTGCCGGTTCGGGTTGTGTAAGCAATGGCGTGCCTCGTTGCCCGTTCCGTGTTGCTCCTTCGCTCCGTGTCCCATCATTTAATCTGGCGAGTTGGTTGTACCCCATACGAAATGTATTCCATCGCACAGGGCGTTCCCGGGGATCCTACTGGCGGGTGCTCGTTTAAACAGGTGATCCTGACCCGAATTTTGTGGACTGCATTCTCCCGGCAAACTGCACTACCGCGGATTTCATTTTGAATAAGTAGTCCATGTCCAGGTCGAGTTGCGGGGATTGGACATTGATAATCCAATCCCGGCATCTCAGACCGAACTCAATCCAGAAATTGCGATCAAGAGCCTTCCTTTACCCGTTTCAACTCTCCTTCGTAGTACGAGAGGAATTGTTTCTGGTTTTCAGGCAGGTTCTTCAGCGCGAGTTCCCAATGTTTGATTGAGTTCTTCTTATCGCCGACAGCCTCGTAGCCACGGGCAAGTCCAACGTAGGTTGTGAATGTATCTTCGGGATATTTCTTGCGATTGAACTTGAATACTTCCAATGCTTTCTCCGCCTTGCCTTCGTTGAGAAGCGTTCGTCCGTATTGGTGGATTGCGGATACGGATGCCGTTGGCAAGTTTATAGCCTTTGACATCACGACGTCAGCTTCATCCGTGCGTCCCATGGCGCGCAATACCATCGCCTTGGTTTGAAGGGTATTAAATTCTTCAGTACCCAAAGGCGGATTGATCGCTGCGTCGGCCCAGGAAAGCGCTTCCTCGAGATTGATCTTGTTCTGGGCAGCAAACTGCGCGGCCTGCATCAGGGTATTGTAGTCGAAACCAGCAATCCCCCTGAGGTGATTTCTTATCAAGCCCACGTAGATTTCGTTCACATTGGGCACTTCAATACGCATGGGTACGCGTTTGTTCTCCCACTGGAGATACGCCACCGTGTAGCTTGGCTCACGATCGTCAAAGCCGAAAGTGAGGTACTCGGTATAAGGGGCGTCGGTGGGGTTTGTTTGTACGCGAAGAGCGTCCTCCTTCTCATCATAGTAGTAGCTGCCCCAACTGCTTGAGTTGTTCGAAAAGATCCACGTCCAGGGCCCTTCCTTTTCAACGACGAGGAAGAGTCCATACGTGCCTGCGCGAAGGTCCTGACCATTGATTTTTACATCGTGGGAGAACGAGATGGTGGTGTTTTCATTTGCCCCAGCCCTCCAGGGAGCTGCTTTTGAGCCGAAACCCTGATCGGTAAATCCGTAGGGCACGAGTTCTCCCCAGATATGACCGGTCCGATCCTGTCCATTTGGTGCGTGGACATTGGGACTGTTGTAGGTGATGGTTACGGAAACGGGTCCGATCCATTGAGTCACGCTCGACTTTTGATTATTCCCGCTAGGGGGTAAAGGCAGCTGAGCGAAGGCGGTGGCACAAAGGGCCAATGCAAAAAAGGTGGATAAAATTTTCTTCATAATGTGTTAGGTTGATTCAACGATATTAAACGAAAAATCCGGCAAGACGGACTTCCCCCGGACGACGGTATTTTTCGAGGAATTTACGCCATTGGCCGTATGTAAAGATCAAAGGCCCGTCACCTTTTTGGCGTTCTTTGGTACCACGACCGTCAAACAGCCAGGCATCAACGTTATTGAGAATTCGGCCTCTGGCTGACAGGGTTCTCCGTCGACGTGGTTGGCGACAGGCGCAGCGAGACGCACGATCAAATCACGCGCTCTTATGGATTCATAGTAGTGACTCTTGTCTATGGTTCCGGCCAGCAATGCAAAGGCAAGGTCAAGGCGATAGCCGGGCATTTTACGGAGGATGCAGACGTCGATTAATCCGTCGCGTAACGAGGCTTTCGGAGCGATTCGCGCGTTGTTCCCGTACTGCGAAGAGTTTGCTATGGCAATTACGAATGCGTCAACTGTTCGACTTCCGTCCGGCGTAATGAGTTCTGCGCGGAACTCGCGAAAGGTTTTGAACTCGCGGACGATATTTTGGAGATATCCAACAAGGCCTCTCTTTTTGCCGCGCCCGAAATGGTCGGCGATATGTCCATCGAAACCGATCCCCGACACATTTATCGAAAGCCGTCCATTGACCAACATTCCGTCGATGGTGGTCTCTACTCCGTCGAGCAGGTTTCGCAGGGCGTTACCGGTTCGCATAGGACTTCGGAGGTGTCGCGCAAGTCCGTTTCCTGATCCGATGGGAAGTATGCCCATGGGGATAGGGTTGTGCAACATGCCTTGTGCTACTTCGTTCACGGTACCATCGCCCCCGGCGGCAACAATCCATTTATATTCTTGCGAGGCGACGGCTTGTGAGGCCAAAGATGTAGCGTGGCGTGGTCCTTCCGTGAAAGATATGGCGTATGGCACGCCCCGTTCGCGGCATGTTCGTTCAATGAGCTCGTCGATTCCCGGATGAGGCCGGCCGCCGGCGAACTTATTGACAATAAACAGCACCTTCTTAACTTCGCTCATCGCGCCCCAACATTAACAAATTTTAGATAAATGAAATTTTATTCGCCCCGGAAACTGATGTTTAAGGCCTGGAATACGGAGACCCGGCTGATGATGCGGTTGAACCAGATCGATTGTAAGCGGGGCGAACTGTTTCGGAAGGACCATATTCTGTTACAGTTCACGGGTTTGTATGATCGTAACGAAGAAGAGATCTATGAAATGGATGTGATGTTGGTTGGCGAAAGGAAATTCGTCGTCGTTTGGGACGAAGGACGGAGTGGGTGGTGCCTGGCGGCGTTGGAAGATCGACAACAGGAAACACCGTTCGTCCGTGAAGACGCCGTGAATGCAACCCGACTGTGGAATTATTTCGAAACGGAGGAGGGACGCTGACTACGTTCTTAGCTTGTCTTCGATGTAACGCACAGCTTGTTCAAATGTTTGAAGCTTTTCGGCATCGTCATCGGGGATTCGGATGTCAAACGTCTGTTCGAACTCCATCACAATTTCCGCATAATCCAGGGAATCGATGCCAAGGTCTTTCACAAAATTCGCTTCGGGAGTGATTTCAGATTCGGCGATGCCCAGTTTTTCGACCAGTATCTTTTTGACTTTCTTGGGGATTTCCTGCATATCGGACCTAATAATCGGGGGTAAATGTATTAAATGGTGGCAAGCCATCCAAACCGGGTGAATGGCCGGCAGTTACCTAGGGATTCCAATGCGCTGGATCGACACGCCAGGCTTTCAATGTGGTTACCTGATCTTCGGAAATATAGTTGTCGAACAACGCCTGCTTGAGCAGGTGTGCATAATCCGAAAGACTCACCAGGTTGACTTTCGCCTGATCGAAATTGGAAGCGGCAACATCAAATCCGTAGCTGAAGATGGATAACATCCCCAACACATTGAAGCCCGCATCCCGAAGGGCTGCAACACTTTTGAGGGAACTTCCCCCAGTAGATACAAGATCTTCAACGACGACGACCTTTTGGCCTTTGGTGATCTTTCCTTCGATAAGGTTTTCCATGCCGTGATCTTTCGGCTTTGGACGGACATATAGAAATGGAAGACCGAGGACGTCTGCCACCAGGGCGCCCTGGGCGATACCGGCGGTGGCGACGCCAGCAATTGCCTCTGCTTGCGGATAGTGTTTTCTGGCAGCGGCTACCAAGCCATTACGGATCATCGTGCGCACGGCTGGATAGGACAGGGCCAACCGGTTGTCGCAGTAGATTGGCGATTTCCAGCCTGAACTCCACGTAAACGGCTTGCTCGTGTTTAGTTTAATGGCACCGATCTTCAATAATTCAGCAGCGATAGTCGGTGCCGTTGTTGATTCAACCTGTATTAATGACATGGCGCAAAAATAGAGTTTAATCAGGTGAAGAAAAACAACGCCCAATGTGGTTGTGTCGACCGGAACGCACCTAAAAATTCGGGAAAGTGCTTGCCCGCATGCGAATAATTTATTCTTTTGCGATCCGGGATACTATAGAGAAATGAATGATCATTTTCGTCAACGACATTCCAGTCCACATCCTGCCGCCAGATGAAGATCCCGATCCCGGTCGTTACAATCACACTATTGATGCCTCCAAGGAGCCGATAACCCCGGCGCGACTGATCCATCACGTTTGGGTGAACAACGCGGATGAATCGCATTTCGATACACTGCTGGGCTTTCTTAACTCGAAAGTTCCGACCGGCGTGCTGACGCTCCTTGTTTCCGTGCGCGACGCTGCGGCCATCAAAAAGTTTCTTCGGAAAAGGTTTAAGGTGGTGAAGGCTGCAGGCGGGCTGGTCAGGAAGAAGGAGAAATTCCTGATGATCTACCGCCTGAAGAAATGGGATCTTCCTAAAGGGAAAAAGGAAAAGAACGAACGATACCGGGAAACGGCGGTCCGCGAGGTGGAGGAAGAATGCAACATCTCAGTGAAACTCGGCGTCAAGATCTGTACGACGTGGCATACGTACACGATGAACAAGCGGGCCATGTTAAAAAAGACGAAATGGTACCTGATGGAAAGCACCGACGATTCCAAGATGAAGCCTGCCTTTGAAGAAGATATTGAAGAGGTGCGGTGGATGAGCCCCAAAGAAGTATATCATGCGCTCGAACATTCTTACAAGTCGATCAGTTATGTGTTTGAGCGATACTACGACAAGACGGAAATGAAATCAACAGGAAGTTACAAGCGGTAGGGGAGGAACGCGCTGACGTCACCTCCGTACTTGTGAACCTCACGAATGATCGACGAACTGATCCATGCAAACTGCGGCGACGTTATCAGAAACACAGACTCAAGTTCTTCGTTGAGTTTCCGATTTATTTGAGAGATCGAGTTTTCATACTCGAAATCGGTGGTGTTCCTCAATCCCCTGAGAAGGAACCGCGCTCCGTGTTTGCGTGCGAGCTCAGCCGTTAACTCTGCATAGGTTACCACTTTAATCTGCGTGTAAGCCTCAAAGGTCTTTTCAATACGGGAGACCATGACGTCGATCGGAAAATAGCGACTGCTTTTCTGGCTGTTGTATCCGATCGCCACTACGATTTCATCGAAAAGCTGCAAGCCCCTTAACACGATGTCTTCGTGTCCCTTTGTGAACGGATCAAACGAGCCGGGAAACAGTGCGATTTTTTTGTCCGCCATGGTGTGTCAGTTACAATCTGAAAAGTGTTAGTGCCGGGTAGAACCGAACAGGTCGATACCGTAGAGGTCGATAAAGTGATGGTCCTGAACTTCATCAAACATATAGCCGTAGTTCAGGTGCCTGGGGCGCTGGCCAAATGTCACCGTACTGATGTATTTGTAGAACTCCTTGTAATGCGGCGAGTTCGTACCGATGTAGCCCCACAACAAAACCTTGCTTTGCTGCTGATCCAGGTTCAGTGACCTCAACACAAGCATTATGTACTTGATGTAGTCGGAGAACTGCCGGATGATGAATTGATTGTAGTATATCAATTTTCCCTGCCGGCACGAGAGGATGTGCAGCTTAAAACGATCGACGTAGATGTAGAGCGGGTTGTCGCGGCGATGAACGGAAAGATCGGTAATCAATTCAATGAGGACTGCCGATTGGTGAATGAAGAGCGGATAGTTTGTTGGATAGAGACTCTTCATCCAATCGACAAGCTCACCTGGAGCGGCGAATACCGTGATGGCGTCGATGCGCTTGTTGGGTATCGACATCACTACGTCGTCGTCATCGACTCGTGCATTGAATCGCAAATAGGTATTCTCTTCCCCTTTAACAAACAAGGCGGCCGGAACCTGAACGAACTTGTTGTTCTTAAGCGAGACCTTGATCGAATTCCAGAATGCCGCGGTGAGGAACGGGTGAGCCTCAAACAGTACCTTCAAAACATCGATCAGCTCGTCCTGGGACGAAATGGTGGGGAAGACGTAGTCCTCCAGCAACAGCAACCGGTTCTCGTGCGTGTCTACTACGCCAACCTGGAGATCCCGCGCCCCAACGTGGATCAGGAGATTATACTGATGAATGAGGTCTTCATCGAAACGCTCATCCTTAATTTTCTTGATCAGTTTATAATTGAGCGCAGCTGTGTGCAAGTTCTCGTCTTTTGGGGTTGTTCTATCTTACAATAATAAAGATTTTAAAGGGCATAATGAAGGTAGAAACTCTCATATCCGGAAAAAACCCCTTAAGCGCTTCAGTTCTTCCGCGGACCTGACGAGGCTGAAGAGGCCATGGCGTTGATCGATGGGGAGTGAATCCCACTCGGTGTATGTGAGATACTTTACATCAGTGATCAGCGGTAACTCCGGGTCATACCCGGCTCTCAATGAGCCGGACTCGGGTGTTACTTCGAAGAAGAGTTCGACCGCGTGCAGAGGTGGACGCACAAACTCGCAGGCAAACTGAAACGACAAGGGCTTCACGATGAGCCCCGTCTCTTCCAGGAACTCTCGCTGCAGGGAAGCTTCCGCGGATTCCCCGAATTCGAGACCGCCACCTGGAGGCGCCCAAAAGTCGGATGCTGTGAGACCCCGGTGATTGACGAGAAGGAGCGCGTCGCCTGTCCAGCAGAGGCCACAAACCCTCACTCGTACCCGGCCTCCATAGTGATTTTCGATATCTTTATCCATGAGGGTTACAATTTGTCGATTTGAGTAATCGATAGGGGCGATGGTAGCATAATTTGCCTCGCCGGCCCGTGTTTTGGAGCATTATTTGTATGATTAGGCCGATTTGTGATTAAATTTGTCAAAAAATTGAGCGTATGAGAAAGTATTTGGCAGTCGTTTTCATCTTGGGTTTATCTACCGCCGTCTTCGCGCAGGAGGCGGACAAGAAGGTCGACGGCCCAGTGATCACCTTCGATAAGAAGACTCACGATTTCGGAGACATCATTCAGGGGGATAAGGTGGAGCACACCTTTCATTTTACAAACACTGGTAATGAGCCCCTGATCATCACCAACGTTCAGGTTACTTGCGGTTGTACGGTTCCGAAGGGCTGGCCCCGTGAGCCAATTCCGCCGGGCGGCAAGGGAGAATTGACGGTAGCCTTCAACAGCACGGGCAAACTGGGACGCCAGAACAAACCGGTGACCATCGTCTCAAATGCCGTTAACACCGATGGAAATCAAATTTCATTTACCACCAATATTCTTCCGAAGAATTCACCTCCCCAGAAATAACGGGAGAAGACGGTAATGTTAAGAGGTCTTCCAGATGGGAGACCTCTTATTTTTTGAGGATACCCAATAGCTGAAATACCCACCCGAGGATAAACAGCACTCCACCAATGGGTGTGATTGCTCCGAGGGTGCCGATTCCGGTGAGGGACAGCGTGTACAAACTACCTGAGAAAAACACGATTCCCAGCAGAAACGACCACGCCGAGTATCTGAATCGGTTTGAAATGAATGTTCCCATCAGGATCCCGGTAAAGATCATCGCGAAGGCGTGATACATCTGGTACCGGACGGCCAGCTCAAAAATTTCTGTCTTACCCGTTGATAGCAAACGGTCCTTGAGGCCGTGTGCACCGAATGCGCCGATCGCAACTGCCAGAGCTGCCAGGGCCGTGCCCGAGATCAGGGTATTTCTTTGATTCATTTTAAGCAGTATTTCTTTCACCAAAAATAGCCGTTCCGATTCTAACCATAGTGCTGCCCTCATCCAGCGCAATGCGGTAATCGCCGCTCATGCCCATGGAGAGTTCCCTGATGTCAAAGATCCCCGGCAATTGGGTGTTTTTGAGACGCTCAAAAAGTGTCCGGAGGCCCCGGAATTCCTGACGAACCTGGTCGGTGTTGTCCGTGAAAGTCGCCATGCCCATGAGTCCTGATATACGTACGTTCTTTAAGCTCTTTATTTCTGCGCTCCCTACCAGGTCTTCGATTTCCTGGTGGGAGAAACCGAACTTGGTTTCTTCTGCGGCGATGTGCACCTGGAGGAGACAGGAGATCACACGGCCGGCCTTCATGCCCTGCTTGTCGATCTCCTCGAGCAGGCGTACGCTATCGACGCCGTGGATCAGGTGGACAAAAGGAGCGATGTACTTGACCTTGTTTCGCTGGAGGTGGCCGATCATATGCCACTCGATGTCCCGGGGCAGCATTTCGGCTTTGGAGACCAATTCCTGCACTTTGTTTTCACCAAAAATCCGGTGGGGGGTGTCGTAGGCTTCTTTAAT
>CAZIAG010000057.1:0-12876 GCA_964537375.1 uncultured Roseivirgaceae bacterium | reverse complement strand
CAGCGATGGCCATTGAGACAATTCGCGCCATCGGTTTCTTATTGATGCGTTTCAGTCTGTCTTCACTAACAATGATACAAGCCGCAGCACCATCGTTGATACCGGAAGAATTCCCCGCCGTGACGGTTCCGCCTTCACGAAACGCAGGCTTCAGCGTCGCCAGTTTTTCCAGTGAAGTTTCCCGCGGTGGCTCGTCGCGATCCACAACGGTCTCGCCTCCCTTAGGCAAAGGAACGGCCACAGCGACACGTTCGTCATTAAAGAGGTTCTCTTTTTGCGCCTTCTGATATCGCTCCTGTGATCTAAGGGCAAACTCGTCCTGTTCCTGACGGGAGATGTTCCACTTGTCTGCTACGTTCTCAGCTGTTTCCCCCATAGAGTAGGGATGATATAGCGCCGCGAGCTTAGCATTAATAAAACGCCAACCAATGGTCGTATCAAATAGCTCGGCCTTCCGCGAATAGGATTCATAATGTTTGGCCATTACGAATGGTGCACGACTCATACTCTCCACGCCTCCGGCGATGTAGACATTTCCTTCGCCGCACATAATCGCGCGCGAAGCATCCATAATCGCCTGCAGACCTGAAGCACACAGCCGGTTCACGGTGACCCCGCCGATCTCTTTTGGGAGTCCGGCGAGCAAAAGCGCCATACGGGCCACATTGCGATTGTCTTCTCCCGCCTGGTTAGCCGCTCCGAACACCACATCTTCGATCTCCTCCGGAGCAATTTCCGGGTTGCGTTCCAGAAGCTTTCGAATGACAAGCGCCGCCAGGTCATCCGGTCTTACAGGGGCAAGAACACCACCGTATTTTCCGATTGGCGTTCGGAGAATGTCAAGTACGTATGCTGTTTTCATAAGATGGTGTTTGGGGGAAGCGTCCCGGCGTACAAGGGTGTCATCTTTTCCGATCAATTCGTTACTTTTGGGCCGCAAACGCTAAAGTCGCCAAATTAACGGAACACGTACATGTGGCAAAGAATTCAAACCGTATTTATCGCAATCGTCATACTCAGCCTCACGGCAACCATTTTTTTCCCGATCTGGGTGTACTCCATACCAAACGAAACACTTGAACTGTACGCGTTGCATTATACGGTAAAGACTGCCGGCGAGGCGGGCCTGGTACGGAACACGACTTACATGCCGTATTCCCTGACGGCGATCCTGGCCGTTGCGGCCATCACCCTCGCCCTGATCGAGATTACGAAGTATCGCAATCGCATGCTCCAGCTTAAACTAGGTGCGCTGAATTCCCTATTCATCGCCGGAACGATGCTCTGTGCCGTGCTGTTCTCCAACGACTTTGTGCAAACCTACAAGGGTCAATACGGCTTGGGCCTTTGGCTGCCCGGAGTTGCAGTGCTGTGCAACCTCCTTGCGAACCGTTTTATCCGCCGGGACGAACGCATCGTTCGGGAATCCAGCCGGCTGCGCTAGGTCGGGGCATCTCTTAACGACGGTGCGCCAATTTGTCACGGTGGGGTGATTGGAACACATTTTGAAATTCACGCCACCGACCTAAAAGAGCTAAACCAATTCCAGAATTATGGCAGAAACCATGGAAAAGGGAACGATATCGATCCACACCGAGAATATCTTCCCCATCATCAAAAAGTTTCTTTACTCAGATCACGAAATATTTCTCCGCGAGCTGGTTTCCAACGCGGTCGACGCTACGCAAAAGCTGAAAAAACTCGCTTCCCTAGGCCAATTCAATGGGGAATTGGGCGACCTGACCATTGAAGTGAGTTTCGACAAAAAGAAGAAGACAATCACCGTCAGCGACAAGGGCATCGGCATGACGGCTGACGAGATCAAGAAATACATCAACCAAATCGCGTTCTCGGGTGCGGCGGAATTCGTAGAAAAGTTTAAGGATAAGGCTGACGCCAAAGATATCATCGGCAAGTTCGGCCTGGGATTTTACTCGGCATTCATGGTTGCCGATCGGGTCGAGTTGGTATCCCGTTCCTACCAGGCGGCCGAGACCGAAGCTGCGAAATGGGAATGTGATGGATCTACTGAATTTGAACTTTCGGTTGCAACGAGAAAGCAACGTGGTACAGATGTCATTTTAAAGATCAACCAGGATTCTGAAGAATTCCTGGACGAATGGCGATTGAAAGATATCCTGGAAAAGTATTGCAAGTTCCTCCCGGTGCCTATCAAGTTCGGTACAAAAGAGGAAAGCGTTGAAGACGGAGTTGACAGCGAAGGCAAGCCTAAGTACAAGACGGTCACAACGGATCGTATCATCAACAACACATCGCCCTTGTGGACCAAAGCACCAAGCGATCTCAAGGATGACGACTACCTCAAATTTTACAAGGAACTTTATCCGTTCTCCGAAGACCCGCTCTTCTGGATCCACCTGAACGTCGACTACCCTTTTAACCTGACGGGCATTCTCTATTTCCCGAAGGTCAAAAATGACTTCGAGTTACAAAAGAACAAGATCCAGTTATACTCGCGACAGGTATTCATCACCGACGAGGTCAAGGATGTCGTACCCGATTTTCTAATGTTGCTGCATGGCGTGATCGACTCACCGGATATCCCGCTGAATGTTTCCCGCAGCTATCTGCAATCCGATGCCAACGTCAAGAAGATCAGTCAGCACATTACGAAGAAAGTCGCCGACAAGTTGAATGACCTGTTCAGAAAGGATCGCGCCGATTTTGAAAAGAAATGGGACGACATCAGCATTTTCGTGAAATACGGGATGATCAGCGACGAGAAGTTCTACGATCGCGCCAAAGACTTTGCATTGCTGAAGAACGTCGACGATAAGTATTTCACATTTGAGGAATACCGCGAAAAAACAAAGGCCAATCAGACAGACAAAGACAAGAATTTAATATTCTTATACACTTCCGACAAAGGGAAACAACATGGTTTTGTCGAGGCGGCAAAGAACAAGTCCTACGATGTGCTCGTAATGGACGGTATTCTCGACAGCCATTTCATCAATACCCTGGAGCAAAAGCTTGAAAAGACTCAACTCAAACGCGTCGATAGCGAGACACCGGACAAGCTGATTCCAACAGATGAAAAAGTGGAGTCCGTGCTAAGCAAAGAGGACCAGGAGAAGGTCAAGTCCATCTTCGAGAAAGCGATCAACAAAAAGAACATGAACGTTTCCGTGGAGGCCTTGTCACCGGACGACATGCCCGTAGTGATCACCGTCGCAGAATTTATGCGTCGGATGAAGGACATGGCTAAAATGGGCGGCGGATACGCTTTCATGGGGAACATGCCTGATAGCTACAGCGTGGCTGTCAACGGAAATCACGCCATCGTTCAGAAAATAATAGCTGCTGAATCCGAAGAGCAACAGACGAAACTGGCCAAGCAGGCATTCGACCTGGCACTGCTATCGCACAATATGCTGACGGGCGCCGACTTGACACAATTCATCCGAAGGAGTATCGATCTGGTTTCATAGGCGCTCTTCGTGAGTGGTCGAAGAACGGACAATGCCGAGGCCTTCACAAAGAGGTCTCGGGCGCCCCGCGTGCGAATACTAATTTTTTTCTAATTTCGTTGTTCGTTAAAATTCACAGGCTCCCGTGAGTAAGTTCAGGTATCTATTGCCGGTTTTGCTTTTGGTTATCCCATTTTGTGCCGCCGCACAGGATGAAGATGATGAGGCCCGTGAACCCTTGGATGCGCGTTTCACGATCGATACGCCCATCAGCCTGGATTTCACCCAGGAAGAAGAGCCGATAAATACCAAAAAGAAAAAGAAGCCGAAAAAAAAGGTGTTTTACGGGATAAAGACCCGAAAGGGTTTTACCCGCAGCGGCTATGGTGAACGGGTCACCTATGAGTTGTTCTATTATTTAAAGAAACCAGAACCACCAAAGACTTTTGTGAGGGACCTGACGTGGTTTGATTTCAGGACAAAACAGATTCGTACCACCAGCCCACAGGCGTTTAAGCAAGAGCATGGCGTCCTGTTGCACGGACCCTATGAAAAACGACAGGGCGACGTGTTGCTGGCGAAAGGCATTTACTACAAAGGCACAAAGCACGGACGGTGGATGCATTACAACCGCGACAGCGTACTCGTGGACAAAGAGAAATACTTCCGGGGCTGGCCGAAGGAATCCGTGGTCAGCTATTACGATCCGGCCAACCGCACCAAAATGAAGGAAATCACTCCGATTGAATTCGGCGAAAAGAGCGGCTATTATTACCGATTTTTCGAGAATGGGCAGATGGCGGTTGTGGGAGAATACCGCTGGGACATGAAAGTGGGCGATTGGATTGAATATTATCCCAACAGAAAAAGAAAAAAGATCATTGCTTACCCGAAGGATCCCTTCGACCGAAATTCGAAACCCTTTGTCCGGATCGAATGGAACGAAAAGGGCAAGGAAATCTACCGCAATAATCGCCGGCAGTAACGCGTTCAGTTGATCGCGTCCTCAAAATGGATAATCTCTGGCATCGGCCCCAGTTTCACGCTCACCACATCAAAGCGGACATGTCCATGCCAGTCGATGTTGTGTATGAATTGATCAGCCGCCCGGAAAATATGGTTGGCCTTAGCATCCGTTACAAATTCCTCGGGTTCGCCAAAATCAGAAGTCGTACGGGTTTTTACTTCGACAAAAAGCAACCAGTCGTCACGCCTGGCAATGATGTCGATCTCCGCTTTGTTGTATCGGTAATTCCGGGTGACAATCTCGTACCCTTTCCCGGTTAGGAATTCCGCCGCCAGATTCTCACCCTCTACGCCGGTTTCCATTTCATCGCTCATGCAAAGTGCTTACATTTGAACCGAATTTACTCAAATATGTCAGCGACAAAAAAATATATCGAATCATTCACCAAACAACTCGCCGATGCCCTCAAGATCGGTCAGTCTCTCGACTTGGTGCGACCGGGGAGCGATATCAGGAATATCGTAATTGCTGGAATGGGGGGCTCCGGCATCGGGGCCAATCTGGTGGATTCCCTGACATTTGGAAAGATTCCCATCCCGATCACGGTGAGTAAATCCTACAACATTCCCCAGTTCGTCAGTCCTCACACATTGTTCATCGCTAGCTCATACAGTGGAAACACGGAAGAAACAATTTCAGCGCTCAACAAGGCCCTTCTGAAGCGGGCTCAGTGTATAGTCATCGCGTCCGGTGGAAAGATACTCGACATCGCGCGCGAGTACAATCTTTTCTATATCCAACTCCCGGCAGGCTCAGAAAGTCCCAGAGCAATGTTGGGATATAACATGATCGCCCTACTCTCCGTGCTCTACCACACCAACCTGATCGGCGCCGCATTCATCAAGGAAACGGAAAATGCAATCGAATATCTCGACCGCGGGGAAAAAGGTATTCAGTCGGAAGCAGAGCTCATCGCCAAAAAGCTAAAGGGCAAGCTTCCTGTGATCTATTGCGACAACCGCCTGCACGCCATGGCACTTCGTTTCCAACAGCAGCTCAACGAGAATGCCAAACATATTGCTCACGTAAACACATTTCCCGAAATGAATCACAATGAATTGGTGGGTTGGCAGTTTCCGGAAAATCTGATGTCGATGCTGCAGGTGGTGTATCTCTATTCCGACCACGACCATGAGCGCGTTGAAAAACGTATGGAGATTTGTCGCGACATATTCGAAAAGAAATCCAACCCGATTATCGATGTCATTGGCGAAGGAGCTTCGCTTTTGGAACAATACTACTACCTGATCCACCTGACCGATTGGATCTCCTACTACCTAGCAAAGGAGAATGGTGTGGAACCGGACCCGATCGAATCCATAAATTACCTCAAGTCGGAACTCGGCAAGCTAAAATGAGGTTTCAATTAGAAACCGGCAGCTGAAATGAACGCTGTTGTCAACAAGAAAACAAAGTTCATCGATCTCACTCTCATCGACTACAAGGAGGCCTGGGATTACCAGGCTGTTCTGTTTCAGGGTATTGTGGACAGCAAATTGAATAACCGGGCTATAGCGGCCGCGGATCAGAACCCTACGGAGAACTATCTGATCTTTTGTGAACATCCACATGTTTTCACACTGGGAAAGACAGGCGATGAAAAAAATCTTTTGGTGACTCCGGAAAATCTCCGGTCCATCGGCGCCACGTATTACCGCATCAACCGGGGCGGTGATATCACTTACCACGGGCCTGGTCAGGTGGTCGGATACCCTATCCTCGACCTTGAAAACTTTTTCACGGACATCCACCGCTATATGCGCACCCTGGAAGAAGCCATCATTCAGACGCTCTCGGTCTTCGGGATAGCTTCGGGACGAATCCCCGGATTAACCGGTGTCTGGCTGGACCCCGAGGATGAAAACCGCGCTCGAAAGATCTGCGCACTGGGTGTAAAAACGAGTCGTTGGGTAACGATGCATGGTTTCGCATTTAATGTCAATACAAATCTTCGCTATTTTGATTATATAGTCCCTTGCGGAATTTCTGGTAAAGGCGTTACTTCCATGCAGCAGGAACTAGGAACCCCCCAGGACCTCAATAAGGTGAGAACGGTTTTGAAGGAGAAGATCGCCGAACAATTTGGAATGGAGTGGTTATGATGAAGGATATCAAGATCCCCAAAGTAGCCAATGTCACGTTGGCGATCGCACGAGACAAGGCCGCTGACGAAAAAGATCAGTGGAAGGTTTACCTTATCAACAACAATGATTATGCGATCGAGAATACACTTGTTTCAAGCAATGGATACGGTGAAAAGGACGGAGTACATCAACGCACATCGACACTCCGACATTTTTTGGAAACCGTTCCACCCCACGGCAACACCCTGATAGAACTCATCGACCCGGCTGTGTTCCATCTCAACAATGAATACTGGGTAAGCTACTACGTCGGTAACCAGCTATTCGATAAGAAGTTCGTCTTCCTCCCGGACGCGATCCGCGAAGAGAATTTGTCCTTTATCAAGGAGCTGGATATGGAAGGGGTGTTACACTCCTGAATCAATAGTGAATTCCCGGTCTAATAGGTAAGTGTTTCATGTTACCCGTTTACAAACTCCAGGTGATAAGCGCTTTTCTCTGCCGCACGAAAGGAGTATCTTCGTGTTTCAGGTGGGCTTTTGTTCAGGAATGACAGCACTACACGAGCACGCGAACAAGCCGATCCGGGATACGGTCAGGAATTCCCCTTACTCGCTTAGTCACCCCTTTATAAGATGAGATCTATCCTTTTCCTATCGCTGGTTCTTCTTTCAACGTGCTTTTGCAATGGGCAAACGGTTAGGGTCGTCGACCGGGATTCAAAAGCACCCCTGGAAGGCGTCGTATTCATCAGCAGGAACCCGCCGGCATCCGTCGTCACGAACGTGAAGGGACAAGCGAACATTTTCGATCTTGAAGGAGCCGATTTAATCCAGATTCGGGCAATCGGTTATCAAACGATGATTACCGACTACGCCGTTCTCCGGCAAGGAACTCAAATTGAGTTGACAGCAAACCCGATGACCCTGGATCAGGTCGTAGTGTCAGGGACGCGATGGAGGCAAACCTCGGATGAAATTCCATACACCGTGGTATCGGTGACGTCCCGGGAGATCGCCTTTCAGAATCCGCAGACCGCTGCAGACTTGCTCGGCATTTCAGGCAAAGTGTTTGTCCAAAAGAGCCAGCAAGGCGGCGGTAGTCCGATGATTCGTGGATTCGCGACTAACCGCTTGATCTATACTGTTGACGGTATTCGAATGAACACCGCCATATTTCGAAGTGGGAATCTGCAGAACGTGATCAACCTCGACCCATTTGCAACGGCCAGCACAGAGGTGCTTTTCGGCCCTGGGTCCGTCAGCTATGGGAGCGATGCAATTGGTGGTGTGATGGCCTTTCATACCCTTACACCGCAATTGTCATTAACGGGCAAGCCCCTGGTAACGGGTAAAGCAGCAGTCCGCTATTCCTCCGCCAACAGCGAACGTACCGCCCACGCCGATGTCAACGCGGGGTGGAAAAAATGGTCGCTGCTGAGCAGCTTCACCGCTTGGGATTTTGATCACCTCAAGCAGGGGAGCAAAGGTCCGGGCGATTACGTAAAGCAAGTCCACGTACGCCGACAGAATGAAACGGACATCATTGTAGACCAGGAAGATCCTTTGATCCAGGTCCCGACGGCATACTCACAGATCAACACAATGCAAAAGGCACGGTTTAAACCGAACGATCGATGGGACCTGCAATATGGATTTCATTATTCCACAACCTCTGCCTACGGTCGCTACGACCGTCACAATCGGTTCAGGAATGGTGCTCCACGATATGCAGAATGGAATTACGGGCCACAGTCGTGGATGATGAACAACTTTAGCGTTGACCACCGCGGTATCAACAGCGCATTCGATCAAGTAACGTTACGCCTGGCTCAACAGCGTTTCAAAGAAAGCCGGATCGACCGGAACCTCAACAGCGACGAGCGCCAGACACAAACCGAAGGCGTGGACGCCTATTCAGTCAATGTGGATCTGGTTAAATCGGCTGGACAGGATGGCAAGATATTCTATGGCGTCGAGTATGTGAAGAATGAGGTTACATCAACCGGAGTTCGGACGAACATCAATGATGGCAGCAATCAAACAGGGCCGTCGCGATATCCCCAATCAACGTGGACATCGACCGCAATTTACGCGATCGGCGAATTGCGGGCATCCGATAAACTTATGCTCCAGGGTGGTCTGCGCTACAACAGTTTTGGTTTGGACGCAGATTTCACGAACAATCTGGACTTCTATCCATTTCCTTTTTCCACCGCTGAGTTGAACGATGCTTCACTCACGTGGAGTGCAGGAAGCGTATATAATGCGACCGGTGAAATGGCGGTCCGCTTCAATGTTGGTACTGCCTTTCGTTCACCCAATGTAGATGACCTTGGAAAGGTTTTTGATTCCGAGCCAGGCTCGGTTGTCATCCCCAATCCAAACCTACGGGCCGAATACGCTTACAATGCCGATATCGGCATAGCGCACATTTTTCACGATGTTGTGAAACTCGACATTACGGGATACTATACGCTGTTAAAGAATGCACTTGTACGGAGGGATTTTCAATTAAATGGTCAGGACGGAGAACTAAGCAGCGTGCAGGCAATTCAGAATGCCGCAGTCGCAAATGTTTACGGATTACAACTCGGCCTGGAGGTTGATCTTCCTTCCGGCTTCTCATTTCTTACTGATCTAAACTATCAGGTGGGTGAAGAAGAACTCGACGATGGAAGTACGAGTCCCTCCCGACATGCGGCTCCCCTGTTCGGTTCGTCACGGCTTCGTTTTCGAAAGGAAAAGCTCACGGCTGAACTCAACGTCATCTATCAGGGCGAAAAGAAATTTGAAGACATGCCGGAAGAGGAACGGGGGAAGGATGAAATATATGCAAAGGATATCGACGGAAACAACTACGCACCTTCCTGGTACACGCTGAACTTCCGGCTCATGTACGCGTTGTGGGATCAATTACATATCAATGCCGGAATCGAAAACATCGCCGATCAACGATACCGTCCGTACAGCTCCGGCATTTCAGGCCCAGGTCGAAATTTTGTGTTGTCCCTGGCTTTAAAATTTTGATTGGTAAGTGCGAATTTGTTGGTATTGCCGTCCGGGATCAGGGTCATGTCCGGTGTGAGATATCCGCGACGTATCAAATCCGCTCGATCCCGAACCGCATAAGTGTGCCCACCTGACAGCACCACGAAGTCGTCGGAAACATCAAGGACGTGGCGATAGAGATGGTCGGTAAGGATGATCCCTTTTGATTTTTTCGCCTCCAGAATAACTTTCTTCAGTTGCGCTATGTGAACGGGCATAACACCGGAGAACGGTTCGTCCAGCAAACAAAACTCGCCAGGTGATCTCAGTACCATCATGGTTTCGATGATGCGTCGCCATCCGCCGGGAAGTGCCGAAGGCTTCAGGCAGAGCCAATCACACAAGTCCGGGAAACGCTCGCACAGTTCATCACGGTGAACACCGTATAGTTTGAGCGCTTCACGAACCGTGAGCCAGTGGGGAATTAAACGATCTTGAGGCAAGTATGCTATCATTCGTCGCCGCATGTATCCACGCGACAACGGCCTATCGTCAACGCGAATAGATCGGTGTTCCGGCACCATCGCGCCAAAAACAACCTTCATCAGACAGGATTTGCCGGCGCCATTTATCCCGAGAAGTCCCGTAATCTTTCCCGTCTCGCATTTCATGTATACGCCAGAGAGAATGCGTTTGGGCCCAAAGTTTAATTCAATGCTGTCAAACGTCAGGGTCATACGATAAGGAGAATTGTGAACGAAAGGGCTATCCAGGAAATTATGTCAATAGCGAAAGCGGTAGCAAAGAGCTGAAGTTTCGTGTAGCCCAGGTTATGGAAAAAGTAGAACTGTTGATGGCGAAAAACATAGACATAAACGCCGATCAGCATCGTAGCTAAAAGCTTGAGCCATGCGGAATACAAAAGGTACAAAGCGGTTCCTGCTTCGTAAAGGAAAATGCAGTTTGCCAGGCTGATCAGTGAACAGGGCAACGCAAAGTTTCGATAAAAAACCAGAAGAGCTGCCATGCCGCCAACAACGCAAGGATTGTACCAATTCCCGAAATACGCGTTTCTGAGCATCTGAACGCATCTTTTTACATCCCGACGCTGTTAACGAAGGCGCTAGACTATGTGACTTGCCGCACCCGCCACTTGCATTTGTCGTAATCTCACCCGCTCCATTTCCGAACATTGATGTACGTTTGCGTTGTCAGAACACAAACGCTAAAAATGAAACACATGGAAACATCAGCAAAAGCAATCACTGTCGAGGCTCTCGTGAACGCGCCGGTAAGTAAGGTTTGGCGATACTGGAACGAAGTAGAGCATATCACGAAATGGTGTCAGGCCTCGGACGACTGGCACGCGCCGTATGCTGAGAACGACCTCCGCAAGGGGGGAACACTCAAGACGACAATGGTCGCAAAAGATGGCAGCGTTAGTTTTGATTTTGTCGCTGTTTACTCCAACGTCGAACCGCAGAAACGCATCGACTATACCATCGCCGACGGACGCAAGGTGACAATCTTATTTAATGAAGAAGGGGACCAGACGCGCATAACCGAGACGTTTGAACTCGAAGGTACTAACCCATTGGAGATGCAACGCGGAGGCTGGCAGGCCATCCTCGATAGTTTTAAACGGCATACGGAAGAAAACTAAGTTGCGCGGAACTTCAACAATCAGCCTTAAGAGGCTGGTTGTTGTCCATTGCCATTTTCGCGAAGGCGAAGCAAAATGAATTCAGCAAGCTTGTCTTCGTCGAGCATCCCGATTACATCGTTTCCAGACCTTACAATCGCAGCATGGATATTCTCCGAAACCATCCGCTGAAATGCTTCCTCAAGAGGAGTGCCCGAAGGAAATTCTGTTGTATGTCGTGGTCTCACCGAATGAATTTGCACATCAGGCAGTTGTCGGTGTGACGCTGACAAAATATCGTTTCGGTTTAACAATGCCGCCGGATATCCGCCTTCACGCACGAGGAAGTGACGGCTCGGACTGTGCGAGACCAGATCCGAAGCTTCCCTGACCGTCGAATCGCCTTCGATGACCGGGACATCGGTTATCAAAGCGTCATTAACGGTATATCCCTTTAGCGCGAATCGTGAAGCCACGGTCCTGGCCTCCGCCGTGGCCGCAAAAAAGATATAGATCCCAATGAAAAAAAGGATAGGGTTATAGAAAAAGCCAAGGGTCGCCAGTCCGATGGCCATAACTTTACCGACCACGGATGCAATCCTGGTTGCTTTGAGATGGTCCATCCTGAAGCCAAGCAACGCCCTGAATACGCGTCCACCGTCCATTGGAAACGCGGGTATCAAGTTGAAAAGTGCAAGCCAGACGTTCAGGGTCATGAGCAGGTATAGAAAATTGGATGGGCCGATGTGTCGAAGGGTTTCAGCATCATCCGCAATTGCCCTCCAGCCTGAGAAAGGGAAAATCAACGCCGCTATCACCAAGTTTACCAGGGGTCCGGCCAAGGCCACCCACAATTCTTCACGCGGCTTTTCGGGCAAGGACTCCATTCTCGCTATACCCCCAATCGGCAATAAAGTGATGTGGCGTGTACGAATTCCAAACCGACGCGCAACCAGCGAATGACCAAGTTCATGCAGCGTCACACAAACGAAGAGCGTGAGCACCAGTGCGACGGTCCAAAGAATCTGGCTCCAATTGTTATCAGCCTGGAGGTTCAAAAACACGATCCAGGCAATCAGGAAAAGAAAGGTCCAGTGTAAAAAGACCCTAATCCCCGCTATTCTCCCTAAAGGCGCTGCATACTTCATGACGCTTCTTAACGCCGAATGAAGTAAACACGCGTGCCAAATACCCTGAGCCCGGTCAAACCCCTGACCGGTCGCCACCTGACCATTATTACCAATAACCCTGACGATTCTCATTCCAAGACCACAGTCTGACGTCTTGCTTTGTTGAAACAACGCAGAAACATTTTGATACAGCTCAAAATCAAGGGAACCCGGAATGTCATAAGGGGCAAGCTCAAACAGCGTATTGCCAATCGTTCCGACGACAAGCTCCCTTCATTGAGGGTAACGAAGAGGAACTTACAGGACGGCTGCAGATAAAACCTGGGCAGTCGGAGCAGAAGATTCGAAAAGTATTAGCAGCGTTATGATGAATACACTCAACACCGCCATAAAAGCGTCAACATTAAACCGTAGAATTCACCCAAGAAAGGAGTGGTTCGGCCTGAACACTTTATCGTTACGATAATTGCGACACTCGTACTCGTTGCGATTGTCGGTCTGGCTTTTCTGCTGGGATCGGCATTCTCCAAACTACTCGCCTATTGAACGGGTATGCCGTTTCTTACGCGACC
>CAZIAG010000056.1:0-12898 GCA_964537375.1 uncultured Roseivirgaceae bacterium | reverse complement strand
AAGGGTGAAGATGAAAAACCTTGCGCTGTACCTCAACTAATCCTCGAAGACCAGGAACAAGTGAAGCGTTTTATAGAATGTATGAAAATGAAGGACATCAAAAGAGCAGTGAGCGAACAAATGGATGACGCCCGATCGCGGATCGAGGTGCAGAATGCCCACACGCTGCTAGAGCACGAACGTTGTATCGTTCGTTATGCTTCAACCCTTCAACAAATTTCCGAAAAGTGACATGACCTTGCTGAAAAAGATCTATGCCGCCTACGGCTTGGTGGTCTTTCTGCTGCTGTTCATTCTGTTCTTTTTCCTCCTCCTAATCCCGATTCTCTTCCCGAAGCACTTTCGATTAATCGGCATATTCAACCGGTGGTGGGCAAAGTCAATCTTCTTTTTCTGCGGCCTTCCCTTCAGGGTTGAATACAGGTCAAACCTCGATCCGTCGAAACAATACATTTTTTGTCCCAATCACTTTTCCTATTTGGACATCGTAGCCATGGGTTTGAATCGGCACAACACCATCTTTGTGGGAAAGAACGACATGGAAGGAATACCTCTTTTCGGTTTCATGTACCGAAAGCTACATATCACGGTCGATCGCGGACGACTCAAAAGTCGTTACTCCACAATGTTGAAAACCATGCAGGCGCTCGACGAAGGAAAAAGCCTGGTAATCTTTCCCGAAGGGGGTATCGTTGCTGAACATGAACCCGTGATGGGACCCTTTAAGAATGGAGCTTTTCGGGCATCGATTGAAAAACAAATTCCCATCGTGCCCGTCACAATACCCTATAATTGGATAATTTTGCCATCGCACCAATGGCAGGTGAGTTGGAGAAAGCTCAAGGTTATCTTTCACGAACCCATAGACCCGGCGCAGTACATGAACGACATGGACGCCTACAAACATCATGTTAGGAGCGTGATTAACGCCGAATTGCAACGAAGTTTGAAATATGAAAATCGAAAAGGATCATTTGTTTAAGATTGCTCACCTGGCAAGACTGGAAGTGGACGAGCGCGACGAACAAAATCTAGTCAACGAAATGTCTGCCATCTGCGATTGGGTTGATAAATTGAATGAGGTCCATACCGACGGAGTCGAACCGCTGACCACAATGTCACACGAAATCAACACTCTTCGTGACGACCGTGTAGAAGCCCACCTCACCCGTGAGCAAGCCCTGGCTAACGCGCCAAAGAAAGACGAGAACTATTTCCGGGTTCCCAAAGTAATCGAATAACGCTCGTTGAAATCCGTTATTAACATACTCTGGGTCGCATACGCGGCATGGGTGTTCATCGTGTTCACCTCATTTATGCTGCTCTTTCTTCCGGGAATCATATTTCCATTTCTGTTTGGGCCACGCGGCGGTCGGGTGAGTTACTTCTTTTTATTTCTGTGGGCGTGGGTATTCAGCAAACTCACCTTCATTCGTTACGAGATATATGGCCGGAATAACATCAGGCAAAAACAATCTTTTATCTTCGTAAGCAATCATACATCATACCTCGATTTGCCGGGGATACGGCTCGCCATCCCTGGCGAGTTTCGGCCGCTTGCCAAAAAAGAATTGAAACGGATACCGGTATTCGGTTGGATAATTCGCGCGGCCACGGTTTCCGTAGACCGGTCGAATGCCGAAAGTCGAAAGCGTAGTCTTCAGCTCTTAAAAGACACGCTACAGCATCGCATCTCAATCTTACTTTTCGCCGAGGGCACACAGAACCGAACACGTGAAATACTTCAACCGTTTCACGACGGAGCCTTCCGAATCGCAGTGGACGCCCAACAACCGCTGATACCGATCGTCGTAATCGGTGCGGGTAAGCTCATGCCGCCCGGAACAATTCGCGTAAGACCAGGAAAAATCCGTATTTTTATTGGTAAAGAAATCGCGACCGAAGGCCTCAGCCCAAACGATGTGAAAGCACTGAAGGCAAACGTATTCGACACCATGAAGAATATGATTATCGAACATTCCTAAGACCTTCCCTCCCATGCAAACACAAAGCTACCGCAGCAAGTTTCACGCACTGTTCATCATCAGTTCGGCACCCATCGTTGCCTTGCTGGCGTTTTCCGGTGTCGTATATTATCTGCTGCACACCGAAAAAATTGCGCCGCGAGAAGAACTGATAAGCGCGTTTCAAATCGCCGTCCCTTCCTCTCTTCTGTTCTTCCTTGTAATCTCCCAGGCGGTTTATAAGAGCATCATCAATAGAATAGGGAAGAATCTTCCGCTTGATCAGCGCTTCGTGAAATATCAAAATGCCTTCATCGTACGAATTGGATTATTGGAAATGCCAGGGCTTACAGGTTGTATTGCTACTTTCCTGACCGGGTATCTCTATTTTCTTTTTGCGCCTTTGCTGGCGGCAGTGGTCTTCGTGTTCATCAGACCAACTGCGTTCACGGCCGCGCAAGACCTCGGTCTGTCACATGATGAAAGAGCATTGTTAAGCCAATAATGTGTGTTGCGCCGCGGTCAAGATAAAGGGACATACACGACCTTTTTCGTCTCGAAAAAGGGCTCATTAAAGAAATCGGATAGAACAAATAGTTGGTGAGGTTTCTTAAGTGCGGCAAGTTCCTCTTCCAAATCCCCACCTTTGAGATACAAAATGCCGTTTGAAAGGGAGTGTACCGATTTCCGTTTTGCTTTTCGGTGTACCCATGAATAGAATTCCTTCAAACGCGTCACTGCCCTGCTAACGATAAAGTCGAAATGTCCCTTAACTTGCTCGGCCCTGATCTGCGTCGCAGTGACATTGGTGAGCTCCAGGTATCTGGCCACGCTCTCGACAACGGTGATCTTCTTGCCAATGGAATCGACGAGGTGAAAGGTTGTGTTTGGAAACATGATGGCCAATGGTATCCCCGGGAAACCTCCTCCGGTTCCCACGTCGAGGACCGACGCGTCGTCGCTAAATGAGACTACTTTGGCGATGCCAAGGGAATGAAGTACGTGGTTGACATACAGGTTGTCAATATCTTTCCGTGAAACGACATTGATCTTTTCGTTCCAGTCGCGATAGACCGGCAAAAGTTCATTGAACTGTGCCTTCTGCTTTGCAGAAAGGTCGGGGAAATAATGAAATATGACATCGGCTGTCTGCAAGGCTGCGACCTAGATGATGTGCCTTTTGTTCTTGACCATCTCATACATGAGTTCGCGGGCGCGATGCAATTGAGCTTTCACCGTTCCGAGCGGCGCATCCAGATCCTCGGCAATTTCTTCGTAACTCATTTCATGAAAATAACGCAGACGCACCAGTTTCTGATACTTGGCCGGAAGCTTATCCACGAACATCTGCATCAACTCCGCCTTTTGAGCCCGAATCGCTTCCTCCTGTGGATCGAGGTTCTCGTCCTCCACTTCAATAGAAACAGACTGTCCGTCATCATCCGTAAACGTGTTTTCGAGGCTCAGGGTATTGAGTTTTTTCTTTCGGATAAAGTCGATCGTATTGTTGGTGGCGATCCTGAAGAGCCAGGTACTGAAAGTAAAATCTTTTTTAAAACGATTCAGGTTCCTGAAGGCCTTTGCGAATGATTCAATGGTCAGGTCTTCGGCATCGTCAACGTTACGAATCATTTTGAGGATCATCTGATAGACTGGGCGTTTATAGCGTTGCAATAGCTTCGCATAAGCGCTGTCGTCACCACTAATCGCCATGTCGATCAGCCGAAAATCCTCAATGGCTTTGTCCGAAAAATCCCTCTTTATTTCGTCCATTGAACTTTGTTCATTGATAGGGCCGCCACACCCGTTGAAATATAGTAAATCGCATATAGAAAATCTAAGAACGGTATTGCCCACCATTCAAAGGACATTCGCCATCGACTAAGCAGGGCCTTCAACGATGCCGTCAAAAATACCGTCCTGATTGCTAGTGCTGAAGCGACCCACCAAGGATGCCATCCAACGACAAAAAGAGGGACGGCAGCGAACCATGTGACGATCCACGACAACATGAAGGTGCCCAAAATAATACGGTGTTTCGCCCGGTAATGTTTACCAACCGCGAGGTGGCGCAATTTCTGACGCACGAATGCGCTCCGCGTCCTTTTCGGTATGGACGGCACGGCTGTCTCACGACCGAATGCCAGCGTGACGTTGTTACTATTCGCATGACGATTCACAAAAAGGTCATCGTCACCGCCGGTGATACCCAGTAAATCGTTAAACCCTTTCTTTTCCAGGAAGAAGGATTTCCGGTATGCCAGGTTTCTACCTACTCCCATATACGGAGTACGAAGGCCCCCCAGGCTGACGTACTGCAGCGCCGTCACCCAAGCGTCAAAACGAATGAAAAGGTTTAGCATACCGGCGCGTTTTTCATATGGAGACACGCCCGTCACGATACTCGCTCCCTCGCGGAAGTTACGACTCATCTCCTTGACCCAGTCCGCACCCGGCCGGCAGTCCGCATCCGTCAGGAGAATCCATTCGTGGGAGGCTGCCTTAATTCCAAGCGTGAGGCCATACTTCTTACCGTTGACATGGTCCGGCACCCTGTCCACATGCACAATTTTCAGCTTTTTATGCTTGCGGGACTCATCAAGGAGCAGATCGTATGTTCCATCATTCGAACGGTCATTTACGATAATTACCTCGAAATTGTTGTAGGCCTGTTGAAGGAGGAGTGGTAAAAGTTCCCTGAGATTTTCCTCCTCGTCGTGGGCACATACAATCACAGAAACGGGCTCACCCGTTGGCTCTGCCTCAGGGGATTTGCGGGTGAGAACAACAAAATAAAGGGCAAAAAACAGTAGCTGAACGGCAATTGCCGAAAAGAACACCAAACCCAAAATATCCAACTCGGAGCAGTTTAAATGACAGAATGAAGGGCAAAGATACACCCGCAGATATCACGCGAAAGCGGAAAAGAAAAAGTTAGGGAAAAAAGGCCAGTCGATTTGATTTCTAAACGGGTTGAATCTTTTTCGCTAAAACTTTAACTTGTGCGCGCACACACGAACAAAATTGCCCCATGCACTCTAAGAATATAAGAATAAAGGACATCGCCCAACTGGCTGGTGTGTCCGTTGGCACAGTAGATCGGGTATTGCACAACCGGGGCCGCGTTTCCGAGGAAGCATTGAAGAAGGTGAACGCGGTGCTTGAACAGATCGACTATAAACCGAACCTGATTGCCAGGACGCTTGGCGCCAACAAATCATACCGGATTGCCGCCCTGATCCCGAACCCGGAACAGGATCCATACTGGGCGTCGTCAAAATCGGGCATTTCACTCGCTGAGGCAGAATGGTTGAGATATGGCGTCACTGTGCAACCCTATTTTTTTGACCTGTACGACAAGGATTCCTTCAGGGAAGTGGCGGAGGCTGTGAAACAGGCGGCACCAGACGGTATTCTGGTGGCACCCATCTTCTACCATGAGACTCTTCCATACTTCGAACAGTTCAGAGGGCAAAATATTCCTTACGTACTTTTCAACACCAACATCCCGGAAGCTCAACCTCTGAGTTTTATCGGACAGGACCTGTACCAGAGCGGCAAATTGGGCGCCGAGCTGATGCATATGTCCCAAAACGGGGAATCTGGTCGACTGGTCGTGTTGCATATCAATGAAGACTTGGACAATTCCGTCCACCTCGCCGAAAAGGAGCGTGGATTCCGGCAATTTTTCGCGGACCGAGCGAGTGAGTATGTGGTTGAAACCGTGAATCTATACAACCCCTCCCAGGAGCTCATTGAGCAACAACTCCTCGGCCTTCTTAAAAAGTCCGACCTTAAGGGCATCTTCGTCAGCACATCAAAGGGAACATCCGTGATCGCCTCTTTTCTTGAAAAACACCGGCGGGACGTCAAACTGGTGGGATATGACATGCTCGACGAGAACATTGCGTTGATGAAAAAGGGGGTGATCAACTTCCTGATCAACCAGAATCCGAAGAGGCAGGCATTCCTGGGGATCAATCATCTGGTCGGCCATTTGATATTGCGCAAGGAAACACCACAGCAGGATTTGCTTCCACTCGAGATAATCTCGCGTGAAAATCTGGAATCTTACCTTTCGTCACACATACATTAATCGAATTAGGCGTTCGACCACTGGTGGTTATGTCGCCACGGAGCGGTATTTTTGCGCGCCATGGATTTCAAGGTCACAACAACCGATCCGCGCTCCTCAGCGCGCGCCGGCGTCCTTACGACGGCCCATGGAGAGATACGCACGCCGATCTTTATGCCAGTCGGTACGGCGGGCTCGGTAAAGGCGGTTCATCAGCGCGAACTGGAGACCGACATCCGCGCCGAAATTATCCTGGGCAACACGTATCATCTCTACCTTCGACCCGGTGTCGAATTGCTGGAGAAAGCAGGCGGGCTGCATCGTTTTAACGGCTGGAGCGGGCCCATTCTGACAGACAGCGGCGGGTATCAGGTTTACTCACTGTCGGACAACCGGAAAATTGACCGGGCGGGCGTAACTTTCAAATCACATATCGATGGTTCCACTCACTACTTTTCACCCGAATCCGTCATCGACGTTCAGCGCAGCATCGGTGCTGACATCATCATGGCGTTCGACGAATGCACTCCGTTTCCTTGCGCCTTTGACTATGCTAAGGAATCAATGGATCTCACCCATCAATGGTTGACGCGTTGCGTCGAACGAATGAGCGTGACGGAACCGAAATACGGCTATGAGCAGGCGTTGTTTCCCATTGTACAGGGAAGCGTGTATTCAGATCTGAGAAAAGCATCGGCAGAATTTATCGCTTCCCAGGGTCAGCCGGGCAATGCCATTGGCGGCCTTTCGGTCGGCGAACCTGCGGAAGCCATGTACGAAATGACCAGCCTTGTCTGTGCCATCCTGCCAGCCGACAAGCCACGTTACCTGATGGGCGTCGGAACACCGGAGAATATCCTCGAGTGCATCGCACTTGGCGTCGATATGTTCGATTGCGTCATGCCGACCCGCAATGCACGCAATGGAATGTTGTTTACCACGCAGGGGATCATCAACATACGCCACGAAAAGTGGAAAGATGACCTGACCGCCATTGACCCCGGACTGGACGGTTATGCGAGTAATTTTCACACGAAAGCGTATCTTCGCCATTTGATAATCAATAAGGAAATTTTAGGCGCGCAAATTGCTACCCTCCAGAACCTCTCTTTCTACTTATGGCTGGTCAGAGAGGCTCGCAAAAACATTGAACAGGGGACCTTTTCATTGTGGAAGAATACGATGTTAGGGATTGTATCAAGGCGCCTCTGAAACACGAACCTCTCGCGCACCGCCGCGGGTTTAGAAAAAACGAAGTCGGACTCAAAGATTTATGAAGCTGCTTGATCGATACATCCTGAAACAGTTCCTCAGTACATTCTTTTTTGTGGTGCTGATCCTGTTGTCGGTGATCACAGTTATTGACCTCACGGACAAGATGGAAAAGTTCGTCCGGGCAAACCTTTCTACCGGCGAAATCGCGGGTTACTATCGCGACTTCATTCCGTGGATCGGCAGTCTTATTACACCAATCACAATATTTATTGCAACCGTGTATGTGTGTGCGCGGATGGCTGGTCGCACCGAGATCGTCGCCATGCTGAGCAGCGGCGTCAGTTTTCGCCGCATGCTTCTCCCCTATTTTATTGGCGCTTTCATCGTCGCAGTAATCAGTTTTGTCCTCACCGGTTGGGTAATCCCCAACTCCAATAAGTCGCGCGTTGCATTCGAAGTCCGTTACCTGAAGGGCCCTTACTACTACGACAAGAGGAACATCCATATACAGGTAGCACCCGATGTCATGCTCTACCTACAGAGCTACAACAACAACACGCATACAGGATACCAATTTACCCTGGAGCGATTCGAAGACCGGAGGTTGGTTGAGAAACTGACAGCGAGCCGCATTCAATGGGATACAACGAAAGAAAAGTGGACGCTGTACGATTACAAGATCCGAAAGATCGATCACCTCTTTGAAGTGCAGTCCGCACCCGAGGCGGCGCGCGCCTCGCAGGCAGACATCTCACAAGGCAAACCTGTTGAGTCGGGCCAGAAGATCGATAGTGCCCTGGTGATCCATCCCAAGGAATTTGAAAGCGACTACCGGAAGTTTGATGGAATGACGATTAACGAATTGGATGACTACATAAAGACCTTGCGCGCCCGTGGATCGACCGGCATTGAAGCGTACCAGGTCGAAAAGTATACGCGTTACGCTTCCCCGTTTACGATTTTTATCCTCGTTTTTATGGGCGTCATCGTTTCGTCGCGGAAAAGCCGGGGCGGAACAGGGTTACAGATTGCGCTTGGATTTGCCCTGTCTTTCCTGTTTATACTGTTTTTTACATTATTCAGAACCTTTGCTGAAGCTGGGTCGACACCACCAATCATTTCCGTTTGGATACCCAACATACTTTTCGCCATTATTTCGCTCGTTATGTATAAATACGTTCCGCGTTAAATGGCGCATTCCAGCGACTACCTGAAGCTTCACTTCATAGTTTTTCTTTGGGGCTTTTCCGCCATTCTCGGCAGACTTGTGAGCGTCCCGGCCGTAGAACTCGTTTTTTTTCGTTCTGTCCTGGCGGCTCTCGGCATGGGGGCAGTCATCTGGTATGTGAAGGATCGGTTTCGGGTTGAACCAGCCGATCTTGCACGACTCCTTTTGATCGGGTGCATCGTCGCCGTGCATTGGCTCACATTCTTCGGGTCGGCCCGCGTCTCGAACGTGTCGGTTAGTCTTGTCGGATTTGCTACCAATTCATTGTGGGCGGCCTTGCTGGAGCCGTGGTTCAACAGGGCTCGGCCGAAGGTCTACGAATTAGGGTTGGGTCTGTTAGTGCTTGGCGGCCTATATGTGATCTTTTCATTCGATTTCCAGTATCGCTGGGGTCTGGTTTTAAGTGTAATTGCAGGTTTCACATCCGCGCTATTCTCGGTCTTCAATGCACAACTCGTGCGCCGCATTTCTCCAAAGACAATCACGCTTTACGAAATGGTCGGGGCCGCAATCGCGCTGGGAATCTTCGTCGGAGGTCACAATGCTTTGCGGGATTCACGCGACCAGTTTACATTGAATCCAAATCTGACAGACATCGTCTATTTAACAATCCTTGCGGGCGCTTGTTCGGTATATGCGTATACGGTTGGCGTGGAGCTTATGCGGAGGATGTCGGTATTCACCATTCAGCTTACGCTTAATCTCGAACCGATCTACGGGATTATCATGGCGGTGATCATTTTTGGCGAAAGGGAGAAAATGAACCTTAATTTTTACCTGGGGGCAGCAATTATCCTGGGAGGCGTTCTGGCCTACCCTATTCTGAAGCGAAGGTTTGAAAAGTCTTCCAAAGCGAATGATCAGCGGAGTGACGGCAACGATGTAGCAAAGTAAAAGTATCCTTTGAACTGGTTTTCAAGGGCGACAGGTTTATCGAAGATACCATACACCGCCGACCCGGAACCAGTCATCGATGCGTAGCGCGCTCCAGACTCCAAAAGTCGTCGTTTTATCTCTCCAATAACCGGAAACTGGGTCATGATCGGTTCTTCAAACACGTTGTCCACCTGACTATACCAATCGTCGATATCCCCGTTTTCGACCCTTGACTGCAAGTCGTAGGCGGGCGGGCCGGGCCTAATCATCGTGTAGGCGGTAGCTGTTGGAACATGAATATCAGGTTTAATAAGAACCAGAAATTTGCCAGATAGATCGACGTCGATTTGGCTGAGTTGTTCTCCACGTCCGCGCCCGACAGCGGGTATACCATAAATAAAAAACGGTACGTCGCTCCCCAAGCGGTTCGCGTAGTCGATCAAGGCCGGCTTGGTAAGACCCAGAGCAAATAGTTCGTTCAAAGAGATCAAGGTCCACGCTCCATCTGACGATCCACCACCGAGGCCGGCACCCATGGGTATCAGCTTATGCAAATGTATTTGTACGGGAGGAAGGTCAAAGTCGGCCTTGAGCAGATGGTATGCTTTAACGCAAAGATTATTTTCATTATCTCCCGGAATAGCAAGACCCGACGTTGAAAAAGAAAACGCCGAAGCAGGAACGACCTCGAGTATATCCTCAAGTGGGATTGGATAAAAACAAGTAACAATCTCGTGGTAGCCATCAGGTCGCTTTTTCACGACCTGAAGGCCGAGATTGATTTTGGCTGGAGGGAAGGTTACCATGCAGAAACCGCACGTTTACTGCAATGCGGCGTCAGCGGGTCAGCTTCTCAATGAGTTCCTCCGTAATGCCTGTCGAAGAGAATCCACCATCGTGCATCAGATTCTGCATCGTCACCATCCGGGTGAAATCCGAAAACAACGAAACTATGTAATTTGCACAGTCGTCGGCCGACGCATTTCCCAGCGGCGACATCATATTGGCGTAATCAAAGAACACATCAAACCCGGAGATGCCGGTTCCCGCCGTAGTTTTGGTTGGGGATTGCGATATAGTGTTCACTCTTACCTTCTTCAGTTTCCCGAGGCGGTAGCCGTAACTACGGGCAATAGATTCCAGCACCGCCTTCGCTTGTGCCATGTCTGAGTAATCGGGAAAAGTACGTTGTGCCGCGATATAGGTAAGCGCGACAATTGATGCCCATTCGTTCAAGGAATCCGTTTTTTCAGCCGTCTGCATCACCTTGTGAAACGATACTCCCGAAATATCCAGCGTCTTAAGAAACCAATCATAGTTGAGATCCCCGTACGACTTATTCTTCCTCACGTTAGGGCTCATGCCGATCGAGTGCAACACAAAATCCAGCTTGCCCCCAAGCACTTCCACCGATTTGGCAAACAGGTTATTCAGGTCCTCCTCCGACGTTGCGTCGGCCGGTATGATTTCGGCATTGCATGCCTGGGCGAGTTCGTTTATCTTGCCCATCCGCATAGCGATGGGTGCGTTAGTCAGCGTAAATACGCCGCCTTCTTCCTTCACGCGCAACGCGGTTTTCCAGGCGATGGAGTTTTCATCCAATGCACCAAAAATAATTCCCCGCTTGCCCTTTAACAGATTATGACTCATATCCTACGGTTTTGGTAAGGGCCACAATATTACGAATACCCGGCAAAGCAGGAAACTGGCTGATAAAATTCACCCGGAAAAATAGCACCTATTGATATAATTGATAATTTTATGTGCCTGAATAAACAGCAGTTAACCTATGGAAGAAGCTACCCCACACTTCGTGCACGCGCTGGACGAGTACCTGACGTACGGTGCCTATGCTTGTGCCGGGATCGCCGTCCTGATTTTTCTTTACCACGAATTCAGGATTCTGATTATTCGCGACTACAAGGCTAAATACGATTACGTAAACAGCAACGAGATTAGGTTCTTCTGGTACTCGGTTGTGGCCCTTATTCTTGCGGCCACGTTGTACCTGAACCACCTGGCTGCGGCCGTGTCCATGTCAGTCTTTAACAGCCCAGAAACCTGGTTCTATGTGCGGACCTTTATGACGTTGTGCCTGATGGCCATCCTGTTCGTCATATTTCATACCGTTGTACGCATTTACTACCCCAGATCTGTCGAAAAACGACTGGCGAAGCTCAGGAATAAGCCCCGAATTTCTCCAGCCGGAAACGTCATGAGGAAGCTTGCCGAATCGGAGGAGGAAGCCCATCTCGAAGCATGGCAGTTCCGTGAACAGCAGGAGATTCACTCGGTGGACTATGACGTCTGGATTGACGAGAAGACCGGATATAAGAAAATTGAAAAATACGAGGCCTACAAGCACGCCGAAGAATGTACGGAGTGTGGCTACTACACCTTAAGAATCTACGATGAGGAGGTAGCGACGCCGCCAACCGAAGACGAAAGCGGCCTGCTGATCAAGCATTTTAAATGCAACTATTGCGGGCACCGCGAGGCGCGGGAAGCCGTGATAGCCCCATTGTCTGCGAACGTCACCGCTTAGAAAGAACCACAAAAATTTCACAACACAAGCAAGCCCAGAGGGCTTGCTTTTTTGTTTATCATTGCACGACACTTTATTTCATGGGCAAGCAAGACAAGAGACAGCAGCCAATCGGCGTGTTCGACAGCGGTATCGGAGGACTCACGGTAGCACACGCCATTAAGAAACTATTGCCGGGTGAACACATGATATACTTCGGCGATACCGCACATCTTCCCTATGGCGATAAATCCGAAGCAGCCATCCAGGCTTATTCTGTTCGAATTGCCGATGTTCTTCTAAGAAAGGGATGCAAAGTCATCGTCATTGCGTGTAACTCAGCCAGCTCAGCCGCATACGAGTTGTTAAAAGAATATGTTCGAAGGGATACACACATCATCAATGTGATTGATCCGATGGTCGACCTTGTCGCGACATCATACCCGGAGAAACGCATTGGACTTATTGGCACCAAGCGTACTGTGCAGTCAGGTGTCTATGCGCGGAAAATTGATGAACTTAGCCTGGGGATAAGTTTGCATTCATTGGCAACCCCACTACTTGCTCCGATGATTGAAGAGGGATTCGTCAACAACCAGATTAGTCATGAGATCATCGCACAATACCTGTCAGATCCAATGCTTGAGGGCATCGAAGCCCTCATCCTCGCCTGCACACATTACCCCTTGATTAAGAAAGAAATTTCAGCCTATTACGACAACCGAGTTGCAATTCTGGATTCATCCGAAGTGGTAGCGGCAGCGCTGAAGCGCTATTTGCACGAGAACGACCTTATTAATGAAGATTCCGATGGGGCTGATCACTTTCTTGTATCTGATTTCACAGAGTCCTTCGAATCAACAGCCCGAATATTTTTCCGTAAAGCCGTGCACCTCGAGAAGCACGCCTTGTGGGAATAGCACGAAAACCTCGTTTCGCTGGCACGGGTTGGCAATATTTGCCATCTTGTGATGTATTTTGATGAACCTCGCAAGTACTGTTTTCTTCTTTTTGCC
>CAZIAG010000055.1:0-12982 GCA_964537375.1 uncultured Roseivirgaceae bacterium | reverse complement strand
ACGTTAACGAAGTTTAACGAACGTTGACGAAGCTGCACGAACTTGCCCGAACTTTAACGATCATCCACGAACTTCAATGAACCTTGACGAACTTTAGCGAACCTTCACGAACTTTAGTGAACTTTGACGAAACTTGTCGATTCCTATAGTATATCTGGAGTAATACAAGAGTAATACAAGAGTAATAGCCGGGTAATACGGGGGGACACCCCCCGCAAAAAGGGCGTTTTTTTGCAGAATTTCATCCGTCCCTCCCTGAAGTTGCGGTTCATGGCCGCGCTCAAAAAATTCCGGGGTTCCAGACTACTTCAACACCTTCAACGCCTTCCCGACCTCGGTAAACGCAGCGATTGCCTTGTCAAGATGTTCTTGCTCGTGGGCGGCTGAGATCTGGACGCGAATACGCGCCTGACCCTTGGGCACAACCGGGTAGAAGAACCCAATCACGTAAATGCCCTTGCCAAGAAGGGCTTCAGCAAATTGCTGGGCAAGCGGAGCATCATACAACATAATGGGCACGATAGGGTGTTCGCCGGGCTTGATGTCGAATCCCGCATCGGTCATTCGGCTGCGGAAATACGTTGTATTTTGCTCGAGCTTGTCGCGAAGTGCAGTCGTCTCCGACAACATGTTGAACACTTCGATCGACGCGCCAACGATAGAAGGGGCCAGTGTGTTTGAGAACAAGTATGGCCGTGAGCGCTGCCGGAGCATCTCGACAATTTCCTTTTTGGCGGCGGTGAATCCCCCCGAGGCACCTCCGAGTGCCTTACCCAACGTTCCGGTGATGATGTCCACGCGATCGATGACTCCGCGGTATTCGTGAACGCCTCTGCCGGTCTGGCCGATGAATCCGGTAGCATGGCTTTCATCCGACATTACCAGGGCTTCATACTTGTCGGCCAGATCGCAAATCTTGTCGAGTTGGGCGATGGTACCATCCATGGAAAAGGCGCCATCGGTGACGATGATCATCTGCTTCGCTCCGGCGTTGCGCGCCTCCTGGAGTTGCTTTTCAAGGTCGCCCATGTCGTTGTGCTTGTACCGGTAGCGCATGGCCTTACACAACCTCACACCATCGATGATCGACGCATGGTTCAGTTCGTCGGAGATGATTGCATCTTCCGGTCCAAACAGTGGCTCGAAGACTCCACCATTGGCGTCGAACGCCGCGGCGTAGAGGATTGCATCCTCCATACCGAGGAAGGCAGCGATCTTCTCTTCGAGTACTTTGTGAATATCCTGAGTTCCGCAGATAAAACGCACGGAAGACATTCCATAGCCATGACTGTCGATCGTGCGCTTCGCTGCTTCGATTATGCGCGGATGCGATGACAGTCCCAGGTAATTGTTGGCGCAAAAATTAATGACCTCCTTGCCGTCCGAAGTCCTTATGTCGGCGCCTTGCGGTGTTGTAATGATCCGCTCTTTCTTGAAGAGCCCTGCTGCAGCGATATTCGCCAACTCCTTCTCCAGGACAGGTTTCAGGTTTTTATACATGATCGTTCAAAATTTTGGTCTCGGCTTGGGTTTCATCACGGGCTTTGCCGGTTGCCTGGAAGCTTCCGCTGACGGCTCCGCGGGCTTTTCCTTCAAAAGATATTTCCTGCGGATCGCATTGATGAGATTGAGTTTTTGCATCGTAAAACTGTTGGGATGCATCTGCTCAAACGCTGTTTTCCAGGCGGTAAACAAATCCGGTTCAGCCTTCGAAAAGAGGACCGGATCAATTTTCTTTGCCGCCAGGTAAGCCTCAAAATTCACGGTCGCAAGTTAACCGGATCAAGGTGACCATTAAAACCTGCACGAGCCCATTTTTTCGATTTTGCCAATGAAACACCTTCCGGAGCGGCTGTCATTAGAAGCTTTTCAAAAAAACTGCCTTAATTATTGATTCCTGATTAAGTTTACGCAGCGTATTTACCATATGAAGAAACAGGCAATTCTTGTTATTGGAGCGGGTGGACAGTTAGGTTCGGAACTGACGCAAGGTTTGTGGGACCGGTACGGTAAGGAGAACGTAATGGCCACCGACATCCGGGAGCCTGAAGGAATACTGAGCAGCGGGAAATTCGAAATACTTGACGTCCTTAACACAGAAAAGCTTTTCGAGTTTGTACGCCGAAACAACTTTACTCAGATCTACCACCTGGCCGCGATGCTGTCTGCAACGGGCGAAAAAAACCCGAAGGTTGCCTGGCGGTTGAATATGGACGGCTTAATCAATGTGCTGGACGCGGCCGTAGAACATAAGGTAGACAAAGTCTACTGGCCCAGTTCCATAGCGGTCTTTGGCCCAGGAACACCACGGTCATATACCCCGCAGGATACGGTCATGGATCCAACCACCGTGTACGGAATCTCTAAACTGGCGGGCGAACGTTGGTGCGAATGGTACTTCCGCAATCGCGGTGTTGACGTCCGCAGCCTGCGTTACCCCGGACTCATCGGCTACAAAGCCAAACCCGGGGGAGGCACCACCGACTACGCCGTCGACATTTTCTTCAAGGCAATCTCCGAAGGAAAATACACTTGCTTTCTGAAACCGGACACCTTTCTGCCCATGATGTACATGGACGACGCCGTGAAGGCAACGCTTGACCTGATGGACGCACCCGCCAAAAAGGTTTTGATCCGATCATCATACAATGTGGCTGCCATGAGCTTCTGTCCGGAAGAGGTCGCCACTGAAATTCGCAGGCATATTCCCGACTTCACCATTACCTATAACCCTGACTTCCGTCAGCAGATCGCCGACTCCTGGCCGCAAAGCATTGACGACTCTGCTGCGCGCGATCATTGGGGGTGGCAACATCAATTCGGCCTGAAAGAAATGACGGAAGACATGCTGAAAAACCTGCCCAAAGTTCTGGAAACGCTCAGCGTTCAGCCTAACGGATAACAATTCGGGTGGTGTACTCCGCGTTTTGGCTAACGTATTTCAGCAAGTAAACGCCAGGAATGAAACCCTGGTCCAGATCAATACCATCCCTGGCCTCACTCGCCGACCGTTGTAACACGGGCCTTCCGAGACGATCGTAAAGTACGATTTGATCACCCTCGGAAGGGGAAAAACTGGCGAACAACTGAATGCGTTCGCTCGCGGGATTTGGCGTCACCCAAATTTCGAGAGGTCGTTCTATTTTGGCCGACACCACCCGGGAGTACGTGTAGCTTAAGTCGATGTCGACGGACTTCAGGCGGTAGTAGTTCCAGCCATTGGACGGTGCCAGGTCAATGAAGGAATAACGGGTCTCTACCGCATCAATGTCGCGGCCCTGTCCCGCTACCTCGCCGATGGGAAAATATTCCAACCCGTTGGCTGAACGTTCGACGATAAACTTATCAAAGTTTGACTCCATGATCGTAGTCCAGCGGAGAGTAACCCGCTCAAAAGATGAATCCGCCACGCGAAAGTCGGTAAGGGTTATTGGAAGCACGGCCAACGGACTATCGGGAATGTCGGCTATCCAGTCAAAAAAGTCGGGGTTGGTGCCCTGCATGGTTGCCTGGTCTCCGATGTTATCAGTCGTCGTGTTACCACCACCATTGTTGACGATTTCCCCATTGACGTAAAATCCAAAAGGATCTGCGGTGTTTTCATTGGTGATGTGGTTCCCTCCATTGCCGGTAAAATCAATATCGCCGTGCACATATACCTGACCACCGTTCTGAATAGTGAATAACGTACCACCCCCGGTCGCAACAACATCTCCAAAAATGGCCACCCTGCCGTTCCTTCTCACCAGAATATCTCCACTCGTCTGGGACAAAACGTTTCCATATACGATCAGATCAGCATAGGGAGGCGCGGCGGTTGTCGTCCCTACGTTGAGGTAATTGGAGCTGATGACGGTGAGACTGCCTTTGACGATGACCTGTCCGCCCGGGAGAATATTGAAAGGCCCGTTCAACACCGCGTTGCCTTCAATGGTCAGCGTCCCGGAGACGTTCATTTGCCCTCCCCCGTTCTTCCGGTAATCACCGGTAACGGTGACGGAAGCACCCGTCGCAATATTTACGGTTGATGATGCCTGGGTGTAGTTGCCGGTTATCGTCAGGGCGTGATTGACGGTCGCGGTTCCGGAAGTGTGGTCGTTGTTAATTCCTGGACTGAACGACCCCCAGTTTGATATTCTGTTCCAGTTGGAGGTAGACGTCCAGGAGCCATTCGCAATGGAAGCGTAATCCTGAGCAGTAGATATGTGGCCGATGCCGATAAGCATCGACACGACGAAAACGAAGCGTTTCATGGGGTTTGGATTAAAGCACCACCCTGTGCCAATCTTTTTTGCAGCCGCCCGCTGCAGACCGTCGACTAGTCACAAGAGCGAAAACGATAGACAAATTTGCTCAAAGGTACTAGTTTTCAGCGATTTAAGAAAATAGCAGGAAGACCTTTGTTCCGTGGAAAAGGACCGTGTGTATAACGAACCCAAGGTGAGTCCCAGGTCGAGCAAATTCGAACAGGAACGCGGTGAATATTGGCGCTCCTCCGACTGGTCGGAGTAAACCTTAGTTCTGAATGATCACCCGTGTGACGTATTCGCGATCACGCGACTTGTAGCGCAGAAAGTACAGTCCCGGAGTGATGTCGCTGCCCAGTGCGATACCTTCACCGGCTTCGTCGGGTGACACCTCGAGAACCGGTTTTCCAAGCTGGTTAAGCAACACCACGTGGTCTTCCTCGTTGGCGCCGAAGTTCGTGTAGACGTGAAGTTGTCCGCGTGCGGGGTTCGGGGTAACCCATAACATCCTTGAAGGCTCATTCCATGCAGAGACAACCCGGGAGTATTCAAATTTCTGATCGAGATCAACGGCCTTCAACCGGTAGTAGTTCCAACCGACATGCGGGTTTTGATCGGTGAACGTGTACCGATTCTCCGTGTCGAAGACGTTGAATCCTTGTCCATAAACCTCACCGATCGAATGGTATTCAACACCGTCCTTCGAATGTTCCACCACGAACTTTTCAAAATCAACTTCCATCGACGTTGCCCAATGGAGGGTGTTCGAATTCTCGTCGATGTGCTCCACCGAAAGGTGCGTGAAAATCACGGGGAGGACCGAACTTTGACAAAACGAATTGGGACCGGAGCATGATCCGCCAATCGTGAAGCAACCTCCGCACCCGGTAAGATCACCGTTACTGCCAATGACCACATCACCCCCAACGTGTATGCCACCACTCACATAGACATCCGCATTATTTCCCGCAATGAAGTTCCCGTCAACCGTAAGATCGCCGGACACCGTCATCTCCGCGTTGTTACCCATTATGACGCTGCCCTTGATAATTACCGTACCGGTGATTTCCCATTCAAGGTTGTTACCAACTTGCACGTTGCCCCAAATGATCAGTGTTCCATCGACGGTGATATCCCCCCCGTTGCTTACCGTGAGATTGCCCGGGGTACCATCCGCACCCAGATCAAGCGAACCGTTCGGCTCGATTTCAAGGGTTGCGTTGTTACCAAAAGTCAGGTTCCTGATGGTATAGTTGTAATTGTTGCGAATGGTAGCATCCACATTATTCCCCAGGGATGCGTTTTCGTTTATATCATCCGCAATGTTGGAACCCGACCACTTCGAGGCGTTGTCCCAGTTACCGTCACTGGTCATGGACCTGTTGACTTGGGCAAAGGAAGCCGTTGCGATGAGCAACGACGCGACGAATATGAGACTCTTCATGGGGTTAAAAAATTAATGCAAGCCTATGTAACCCACGTTAATGAGTCGCAAGGCCCGAATCCTTCGACAAATTGCTCGCCAAATTCCGAAAGCTACTAATTTTCAAGTATTTACAAAAAATGGCCGGGCGCTTCCCTTTCCATTAAGACCGAAACTGGGACAGCCGTTTCCAAGTTTGAGACGCCACGCACTATTCGGCCGTACGCAATTTTCGTCATGAATGTGTTTTGAACCAGCGGGTAACACTTTAGTTTTTTTGTTGGACAGATTCGAAAAACCGATAAGTTCGCGATTCTACATTTCAATGACAATATGCATCTGAAGACAGCCAATCAAAATGGGTTCATAACCGTCACCATTTCCCGGCCAGAGGCGCTCAATGCCCTGAATCACGCCGTTATGGAAGAACTTGACCAGATGGTGCAAGACTGCTACCGAAACGATGCCATTCGGGGAGTTATCATCACCGGCGACGGTGAAAAGGCGTTTGTGGCCGGCGCCGACATCCGGGAGCTGTCAGCTTTGGGCCGCGACGAAGCCCTGAAACTGGCACAAAAAGGGCAAAGGATATTCAAAGCCATTGAGGATTGCCCAAAGCCGGTCATCGCCGCCGTAAATGGCTTTGCCCTTGGCGGCGGATGCGAACTTGCTATGGCTTGTCACATCCGGATCGCCACCGAAAATGCCAAATTTGGACAGCCAGAAGTCAATCTTGGCATCATTCCGGGGTACGGGGGAACCCAACGGCTCACCCAACTCCTCGGACGCGGCAAGGCGCTGGAGTTGCTCCTGACCGGGGATATGATTTCCGCACAAGATGCCCACACCCTGGGACTTGTAAATCACATCGTCGCCAACCGCGACGAGTTGATTGCCCTGGCTCAGAAGATTATGGGAAAGATCCTGGCAAAAGGCCCAATCGCCACAGCCAACGTGATTCGCGCGGTGAACGCCGGATTTGAATTTGAGGCGCGCGGCTATGAGGCCGAGGCAAGTGCTTTTGCTGACTGCGCTGAAACGGATGACTTCCGGGAGGGCACGGCGGCCTTTCTCGAAAAACGACCTCCATCCTTCAAAGGAAAGTAGAATATGCCGGCTCCCGAATGTACAAACCCCCATTGCGGGCATGGGTAAGATATCACGACTCGCCGGCGAAACCGTTCTTTACGGGTTTGGAAGCATCGTTCCGCGCTTTCTGAACTTTCTCCTTGTCAGGCTTCATACGGGTGTGTTCCCTCCCGAGGAATACGGGGTGATCACGAAACTTTACGCCTTCGTGGCTGTCGTCTTCACCGTATATCTCTTTGGTATGGAGACCGCCTATTTCAGGTTCGCAAGCAAACCCGGAGCAAACGAAAAAAAAGTCTTCAACATCGCCCTCACCGTCGTGGTCGTGGTGAGCGGCGCGTTGTCTCTCATCGCCATTGCGTTTGCAAACCCAATAGCCCATTACATGGACGTCCCCGGTCGTCCGGACCTCATTATTTGGCTCGTGTTGGTCATGCTTATTGACGCATTGGCCGCTATTCCGTTTTCCCGGCTTCGCCTGCAAAAGAGACCCGTTCGGTTTGTCACGGGCAAACTTATTAACATTGGCATTCTCGTCGGCCTGAATGTCTATTTCCTGACGATGTCCACGGCATTGCCGTTGGACGTTGGGCTTGTCGTTCTGGCGAACCTGCTCGCCAACGCTTTCTTTATTGTCTTTTTCTGGCGTTCATTTTTCGGATGGCGGCCCATGTACGATCGGGAAATATCACCGGCGATGTTCTCCTATGGCTGGCCTGTCATGCTGACCGGTCTCGCTGGTATCACCAACGAGATGTTTTCGCGGATCACGCTTGAAAACTGGTTGCCCTCGGGATTTTATCCGGGCAAAACCTCCAGTTACGCCCTGGGCGTGTTTGGTGCAGCCTATAAACTTGCTGTACTCATGAACCTGGCGATCCAAGCGTTCCGTTACGCAGCCGAGCCTTTCTTCTTTTCAAATGCCAGCGAGAAAAATTCTCCCCAGCTTTTCGCCCGTGTCAATCACTACTTCGTGATCGTGTGTTGTATAATCCTATTGGGCGTCTCCGTCAACCTCGACATACTTAAATATTTTCTGGGTTCCGAAGATTACTGGGTCGGCCTCCAGGTCGTACCGATTCTGTTGCTGGCCTACCTGTTCCTTGGCGTGTACTACAACATCTCCGTGTGGTTCAAGCTCACGGATCAAACCTATTACGGCACGATGATCACACTCGTCGGCGTTGTTGTTACCTTTGTGGCAAACTACTATTTGATTCCGGTCAGCGGATATGTCGGTAGCAGCATCGCGGCCTTGCTATGTTACTTTGTGATGGCGGTAATCTGCTATTTTATGGGACAACGGTTTTATCCGATCCCATACAAGGTGTTTGCGTCGATGGCGTATATTTCCGTAACGCTCGGAATCGTCTATGGCGTCAATGAGATTGAAATTGACGTGCAGTGGATGGCAACTGCGTTTCACCTGTTGGTGTGCACAGTCTTCATCGCCATCGTCTACCTCATCGAAAGGAAGGGACTGAGGGCCTGATTTTTTAGTAACTTGCTCCGCCCGAAACGAAGCAGCTATTGTTTGACTGAATGAAGGATACCGAATGAACATTATCATCCCTATGGCGGGCCTTGGAAAGCGCATGAGGCCCCATACGCTGACCGTTCCGAAACCATTGCTACCCATTGCCGGCAAGCCTATTGTTCACAGGCTGGTCGAAGATATCGCGCGGGTCTGCCCTGAAAAAATTGGAAGTATCGGGTTTATCATCCATCCTTCCTTCGGCCGTGAAGTCGAGGAAAACCTGAAGTCCATCGCTGCCCAGGTTGGCGCTACGGGTAAGATCTTTTACCAGGAACAGGCGCTTGGCATCTCCCATGCCCTGCTCTTTGCCCGCGAACTGTTTAAAGGCAAGGTCATCGTTGCTTTCGCGGACACACTTTTTAAGGCTGATTTTCAACTGGACACGACGCAGGACGGCATCATTTGGGTTCAGCAGGTGAAAGACCCATCCCAGTTTGGCGTTGTCAAGCTTAACGACAAGAACGAGATTATTGAGTTTGTGGAGAAACCTTCGGCGTTTGTGTCGGACCTGGCGATCATCGGCATTTATTTTTTCCGCGATGGTGAAGCACTTGCCCGCGAAATGCAATTTCTCATCGATAACGATATCAAAGAAAAAGGCGAATTCCAGTTCACCACCGCCCTGGAAAACCTCAAGGGAAAGGGGGCAAAATTTACCCCGGGAAAGGTGACGGAATGGCTCGACTGCGGAAATAAAAATGTGACGGTCCAAACCAATCAACGGTACCTCGAGTTTATCCGCGACACTCAATTAGTTTCTCCCAAGGCCCAAGTGAAGAATTCGATCATCCTTCCCCCGAGTTATATAGCCGATGGCGTCGTGATTGAGAACTCCGTGGTCGGCCCGTACGTGTCGGTCGGAGAAAAGACCACCATCGAAAACAGCCGTATTCGCAATTCAATCATACAGTCCAACAGCCGGATTTCCTCGGCCGTTCTGGACAACAGCATGTTGGGGAATTTCGTTAATTTTGAAGGGAAACCGCTCGATTTGAGCCTGGGCGACTACAATTCAATTACTTCCTGACCTTGACGTTCCGCAATTTCCATACGATCGCGATTGCTCTGCTGGCTTTGTTTATCATCGCTCCAAAGGAATCGCCGGCCCAAAAACGAAAGCGATCAGACGAATCGCCACAGGGTCTTCGCATGCGGGAGGCTGAGTTCTATTTCACGGAAGGCGAGAAGTACTTTATCCTCGAAGACTACGCCAAGGCGCTCCTGTATTATCAGCGCGCCATGGACATCAACCCCGTCAACGCAACCATTCACTACAAGATCGCGGAAGTACTCTCACACAGCAATAAGCAAGACGATCTGCTCAAAGCATCGGCCAGCATCGAGACCGCACTGGAGCTGGAAAAAGAAAACAAATATTTCTACCTGCTGGCGGCGAGCATTTACAACGGGCTCGGAAAATTCTCTGAAGCCGCGCGCGCCTATGAAAAAATGATCGAACAGCTGCCGGGCACAGAGGATTATTTGTTTGAACTGGCGGCCGTTTATCAATACGCCAACAAACCCGAGGCGGCAATTTCTACCTATGACCGGGCAGAGAAACATTTCGGGATCAACGAGATCTCCTCAATTCAAAAGGCGCGGCTCTACTTCGAGGACGGCAATGCCAAGGCAGCGATGGCCGAAGGTGAAAGACTGATTGATGCGTACCCGGGTGAACAGCGATTCGTGATGGCGTTTGCTGAACTGCTTTCAGAACAAGGTTTGCGTGAAGAGGCGATCGGTATGCTCGAAGAATTTGTTAGTAAAAATCATGATGCGGGCAGCGCAAAAATGCTGCTTGCCGGCTTTTACCGGGATGATAACCAGGAATCAAAGGCACGGCCCCTGCTGACGTCGTTGTTTGACGATTCCTCAGTCGACGTGACAAGCAAGATCATAGTACTGGGCGCTTATAACGCCGAACTTCACAACAACAGGGTAAATAGCCTTTCCGACCCGGATAAGGAAGCTTTTGCGATGGCGCTCTTCGAGAAACTCACCAGGCAATATCCCGGCAACACAAATGTACATGTGGTTGGTGGCGACCTCTACCTTTCCATTAACCGGTATCGCGAAGCACAGCGGGAATATATCCGCGCCGTCGAAACGGGCGAAGTGAGCTATGAAGTGTGGGAGAACCTGTTGTTCCTCGACATTCAGCTTGAACAGTGGGACAAGGCCCTGACTCATGCCGAGGAAGCGTTGGAGATGTATCCAAATCAGCGGATGATTCATTACTTCAATGGTTTCGCCAATTACCGCAAGCGTCGCTTCGAGGAGAGTATCTTTTCGTTCGAGCAGGCGAAACGAATGGGCTCGTCGGACGCTCGTTTGGTCGCGGAGATCAACGGATTACTAGGTGATGCCTACAATGCGGTGAAGGATTACGAGAAATCAGATCAGGCGTACGAGGAGGCGCTTTCCTATGACCCGAACAACGCGACCGTTCTCAATAATTACAGTTTCTACCTGGCACTGCGGAAGGAAAATCTGGATAAAGCGGAAAAAATGTCCGGCGCGTTAATTAAAAATTACCCGGATAATCCTACCTTTCTGGATACGCATGCCTGGGTCCTGTATATGAAGGAAAAATACAAGGAGGCCAGGAAGGTTATTGAGCGCGCGATCAGTACAGGAAAGGCAAATGCGTCGCATTTTGAACATTATGGTGATATCCTCTATCAACTTGGCGATGTGAATGGAGCTGTTGAGCAATGGGAAAAAGCCAGGGGAATGAATGCCAATAGCGAAACCCTCAATAAGAAAATAGCGAACCGAAAAATCTATGAATAAGAGCCGCGGGTTCATCCTCGTCGCCCTCGCCATTATCGCAAGCGCTTGTAGTAAGAAAATACTTTCGATCCCACTCGGCAGCCCAAAAGCTACCCTGGCCGTGGAAGAGTTCAACTTTGAAAGTTTTCAGGGGAAGGCCAGAATGATCCTGCGCGACGCCAACAAGGAACGCGATGTGAAAGCAAACATCCGTATTCGAAAAGACAGCGTAATCTGGATGAGTTTTAATGTCGTCGGCATACAAGGCGGAAAGGCGTTGATCAACAAAGATTCCATCACCATTGTCAGCACGGTGGATAAGGAATACTACGTCTTTGAATACCGCGAACTATCGGACCGATTCAACATGGAAATCACTTACGATAAGATACAGGCAGCGATGTTGGGCAACCTGCTGATCCCGCGACAGAGCGATGAAGAGGTAGTCCGGGAAAGCTCAATGTACCTGCTCAAACAACAAGCTGGCGATATCAACGTTGTCAATTACGTGAACGCGGCCAGCATGAAGGTCGAAAAAGTTGAACTGAAAGAGGGTAACAGCACCAATTCATTGGTGATCAATTATTCGAATTTCCAGCCGGTAGGTGACATGTTCTTTCCTTACAACGGCACCATCAACCTTTTCTACCAGACCCCGGCCGGCCAGTTGAACACGACAATCATTTTTGAATATAACAAAGCGGAAATAAACGATAAGGAGAAGATCCCGTCGTTCAATATTCCCAAGCGATATGTACGCAGATAAATACCGACTGCTGATTTTTTGCATCCTGACACTGGGTGTTTCGGTTGGTTATGGTCAGAAAAAAACAAAGGCTCAGCTCCAACGCGAAAAGCAACAGAACGTCGAGAAGATTAAGGAAGTTGAAAGAATCCTCTCGGAAACCACGGCAAAAAAAACCAACACCCTCGGCGAGCTGACGGCTTTAAACCAGCGAATACTCGAACAGGAGAAGCTCGTTTCTTCAATTCGTCAGGAGATCTCGCTGCTCGACGTGGAAATCACCGAAAACAAAGACATCATCGACGCCCTCGAGAAAGACCTCAAGGAACTCAAGAAAGAATACGCGGCCATGCTTTATGCTGCCCAAAAGGCGGACAACAGCGTGACCCGCCTGACATTTCTCTTCTCTGCACCGACATTTGACCAACTGGTGATGAGATTGCGGTACATGGACCAATATGGAAAGGCGCGAGCCCTTCAGGCCGAAATGATCATCCAGGTGCAGGAAGAATTGTCCGCCCAGAACAAGTCCATTCAGGACCAGCGCGCGGAGAAGAAAAATCTGCTGGCAGAGGTAATCAATGAAAACGGCAGGCTCGCCGAACTGAAGGAGAAACAAGACCGCCTCGTCAAAGCGCTTGAAAAACAGGAAAAGAAGCTTAAACGCGATCTCGACGAGACCCGTGAGGCGATAGCCAAGCTCGACCGCCTGATTTCCGAGGTAATAAAGGAAGAGATGGCCCGCGAAGCGGCGGCGGCAAAAAGTACCCGAAACGTTTCATTGTCCGCGAATTTCGAAGAGAACCGTCAAAAGCTTCCGTGGCCCGTGGCCTCCGGGTTTATCAGTCAGAAGTTAGGAAGACAGAACCACCCGGTGCTAAAGGGCATCGTGATTGAAAATGAAGGCGTACACATCCAAACCCGGCAAAATGAAAAAGTGAAATGCGTATTTGAAGGTGAGGTCACCAATGTAGCCTTTGTGCCCGCCCTCGGCAGCGCCGTTCTGATCAAACACGGGGAATACTTTACCGTTTATGCCGGACTTAAGGAGGTTTATGTAAAAGCCGGTCAAAAAGTGGTCGTTGACCAGGAGATCGGCCGTGTGATTTCCAACGCAGAGGGGATTTCCGAACTGCGTTTCCAGATCTTTAAGGAAACCAAACCCCTCG
>CAZIAG010000054.1:0-12989 GCA_964537375.1 uncultured Roseivirgaceae bacterium | reverse complement strand
AATGACGTTCACGCCGGGCATGCCGGTGTTTGTGGCATCCGTCACCTGCCCCGTCACAGTACGCTGCGCAAATGCTTCAACGCCTGCGAAGAGCACCAGGGCAACCGAGGCCAGCAAGGTTAATCTTCGGTAGACTTTTTTCATAGGATTGGGTTAGTAATGTCGTTTTGTACGATGAGCAGCGTTCTCTGCGAATAGAAACATTCGTCATCGGTCTCCGCAAAAACGAGGATGGCCCGACCTGGCACCATCCTCATTTCAAGGATCTTAACCCAATGGCATCGTGCTTCTTTCAAAGCGCAGCACGCTTCTCAAACCGATCACCAAAAGTTTTTCATCCATTTTCTGCGGACACCAAACAAAATTTTGATCTCCGCAACCGTGGCAATAAAAACATTTCAACAAACGGTTGCATAAATGTATCCCCCTAATGGGCAGCATCAGGTATCAAAATGTTCAGGAGTTAATGCCCGACGGTTAAGGCGAGGGATAAAATGTTTCAAAAGAGGTAGCGGTTTGTTAAGCTCCGACACGGCATCTCCAGGTAATGCGCTAGATATCAGGCGATTCGAAAAGAATCAAAACCCTTTTCCCGGAACATCCTGACCCAATGCGCTGTGGAATGACGCCGAGTGGACAGGCGTTTACAGAAGGCTTACGATAAGGATAATGGAAGCCGTAATGACCAAATAGAGGAAAATCTCGAGGGCGAGGAATATTCTCCTGCTCTTTTTTGAATCGCCTTTCAGCAAGCGTCGCATATTTCAAAACTACGCGAGCACAATACGCCACCGGGTATCGAAATCGTAATAATGTGGTATGGAATTGTTTATAGTGTGTGCGGACACTTATTCGACTGAAAGCTTTTTCGATGCAGCGTACGCGGATGGCAGGACTTGAAACTGATCCTTGAAGTATTTGGTAAAATATTTGGGGTTGTTGAAGCCAACCTGGTAAGCTACTTCCGAAACGGTAAGCTGGCTTTTCTCCAGGAGTTGCGCCGCGCGTTGCAGTCGGATCGTCCTTACGAATTCGATCGGTGTCTTCCCGGTAAGCGCAAGCAGTTTCTTATACAGGTGTACCCGGCTCATTCCCATTTCCCGGCTAAGCTCCTCCACAGAGAAATCAGGGTCGCTGATATGGTCCTCAACGGTTTTCACGGCCCGTTGGATCAATTTTTCATCAAGGGACGTCACCTGGATCTCGCTTGCCTTGATGTCGAGATGCTTCTGAAAGATCTTTTGAAACCGTTCACGCTGTTCCAGTACATTTTTTACCCGGGCCTGCAGAATATCCAGGTTGAAGGGCTTGGTAATATAATCGCTGGCACCAGCCTCAAACCCCTCAAGCTTTTGTTCCTCGGCCGTGCGCGCGGTGAGTACGATGATGGGAATATGAGAGGTATGGTGATCGGCCCTGATCCGACGGCAAAGCTCGAGGCCGTTCATTTCCGGCATCATTACATCAGTAACGATAAGGTCCGGTATCAACGCCAGGGCTTTTTGCAACCCTTGTTTCCCATTCGCGGCCTCGACGATCGAATAATGTCTTCCCAGGTTTCCGGCCAGGTATGAACGAAAATCTTCGTTGTCTTCCACGAGTAACAAGACGGGCTTTCGCGCGAGGTCGATCGTCTCCGCAGCGGACAACCCTTGGGTATCGGCGCCATCATCAACATCACGGACGATCTCGTGGCGCCTAATCTCCGACGCTGGCAAAAGAACAATGAAACAGCTGCCCTTGCCCAATTCGCTTTCCACACGAATAGAACCTCCATGAAGTCTAACAAATTCGCGCGTAATGGACAGACCGATCCCGCTGCCCTGATTTACCAGTGAACGGGGCAAATCATCCTGAAAAAACCTTTCGAATATCCTCTCATGCTTGTCCGGAGAAATACCGATGCCCGTATCGCGAACACGAATCTCAAGGAAAAGTTTTCCGTCCTGCTCCTTCAGGTTCAGCTCCACGCCGACGTTTCCATTCTCCGGTGTGAACTTGAACGCATTGGAAAGCAAGTTGAACATGATCTTTTCCAGTTTGTCCTGATCAAAAAAAGTTTCAAACTGAGGCACCGATGAGGTGAAAGAGAATTTTATGTTTTTGCGCTCAGACAAATCGGAGAACGAGTGCACGAGATCGCGGAGAAATCTTACAATATCACCCTCGGAGGTGTTCAGTCTTAGCTCCTGCACCTCAATCTTGCGAAAATCCAGCAACTGGTTGACCATGTTGAGTAGTCGTTTCGCATTTCGGTGCATAACCTGAAATTGGCTTTGCTGTTCCTGATCAGGCGTCTGTTCGATCAGTTTTTCGAGCGGCGTCAGGATAAGCGAGAGGGGTGTGCGAAACTCATGACTGACATTGGTAAAAAACCGTATCTTCATCATGTCCAACTCATGTTGGCGCAATGCCTCCTGACGTGCCAATTGAATGCGATGGTTTGCCCGCTCCTTGGTCAGAATAATCCACCGTGCAAGTAGCAGGGCCCCGATAATAAAAACTGCATAAAGTGCAAAGGCGATGTTCGATTTCCAAAATGGAGGAAGTATCGTGAACTTGAGACTGGCAGGAACCTCGTTCCAAACACCATCGTTGTTGGAAGCCTTGACCTTCAGCGTGTAGTCACCCGGATCGAGGTTCGTAAAGGTGACCCTGCGTTGGCTCGCATCCGTTGTGAGCCACTCCTTATTGAATCCCTCGAGCATGTACTTGTACTGACTTTTTTCAGGATGAAAAAAGCTCAATGCTGCGAACTCGATGGAAAAAACATTGTTCGTAGGTTTCAGCGTGATCTGAGGTATCTTGGATATCGACTCCGTGAGAACGACGTTGTTGTTGATTTCCTCGCCAATCCTGACGCTACGGTTGAAGACTTGAAAGTCGGTAAACAACACGATGGGTTCGACGGTATTTATTCTGATGTCCGTCGGATTAAAGATATTGAACCCGTTGGCACCGCCGTAAACCAGTTCGCCGGTCGAACACTTCAGTGCGGCATTTTCGTTAAACGCCTTGCCCTGAAGGCCGTCGGATTCATCATAATTCCTGAAAGTAAATGCTTCGCCTGAAATCGAGAGCCTGGACAAACCATTTGGCGTGCTCATCCAAATGTCACCGTTCTTATCCTCTAAGAGCGTAAGAATCATGTTGTGCGGCAAGCCCTCTTCGACACGAAAAGCCCGAAAAGTCTTCGTGCCTGGATCAAACAGGTTAAGGCCGTTGTGCGTGCCGACCCAAATCATTCCGCGGCTGTCCTGAAGAATGCTTAGAACGTTGTTATGGCTCAGGGTCGTTGGATCGTTCACGTCGTTCAGGTAATGGACGAATCGACCCGTCTCTTTCTCCAGGACTTCGAGGCCGTAGCCCGTTCCCACCCACACGTTCCCATCGGCGTCTTCCATTAGGGCCGGAACATAATCCGTATGAATTGAGTTGAACCCGCCGCTTCGATAGTGAATGAACTCATTTCTCGAGCGATCAAACACGTCGACGCCCCCGCGCAGTGTACCAATCCAAAGGTTGTGATTGGAATCCTCCATGATCTCCCAAACGCTGTCATCGCCCAGGCTTTTAGGATTTGATGAATCATGTCTGTAGCGGTGAAAGCGTTTCCCATCGAATCGGTTCAACCCGCCGAAGTACGTTCCGATCCATAAGATTCCCTGGTGATCCATACAAAGGCTAACGATCACATCATTTGAAATCGACCCGGGATCTGAAGAATCGTGCCTATAGCGCGTGAATCGGTTTGCCTTCCGATCGAAATAGATCAATCCTCCGCCATTTGTTCCAATCCAGAGATTGCCTTTATCGTCTTCGGCAAAAGCGTTAATGTCGTTGAAGGGAAGGCTCTCGGGTTTTGATTTGTGATGGCGATATAAATGAAACCGAAAGATGTTCTCGTGGTAATATGAAATTCCATTTTTGAAAGTCCCGATCCATATGATGCCGTCACGATCCTTGTACGTGCAGTTGATGCTGTTTTGACTCAGGCTCTTAGGATCCTCCTCGTCGTGGAGTATGTAATGCACTTCGAATCCATTCGTCTTATCGATCAGGTTGATGCCTCCGTGGTCAGTCGCGACCCAGATCAGTCCGTTGTTGTCCTGCACGATATCCCTCACGATATTCGAGTTCAGCCGCGCAAAGCCGTCCTGATTTGAAATCCAATGGAGGCGTCCGGCCGCCGTGTCAAAATAAAAACAGCCATTGTTGCCGTTGTTGAACATCCAAACGTCTCCATCGGCATCGACCATAATTCGATACTCAAACGTCTGACCCCGGAACCGTTCCTTCAGCTCCGTATTCCGATAGGTGACTTTCAGGCTTTTTCCATCCAGTCGTTCAAACACGCCGTTGGTATGGATAATCCAATGGTTGCCGTCCGCATCGTCGGCGATCTCTGACATGGAATTCGACGCGATCGATTGGTCGTCGCCCTGAGTATGCTGCAACCGCGTTGTTGTCTTTTTATCAGGGTCAAACCGGAAAAGGCCCTGATTGTAGTGAATGAACCAGAAATCTCCGTCGCGGTCTTTGTTGATAAAGGTTATCAGCCCTTCTGATACGCCGATCTCATTCAGCAGCGCGTTCGTATTTCGAATAAAACTTTCTGTCCTCGGATCGTAGACGTTATTGCCTGCATTGGTATAGAGCCAGAGCTTTCCGTTAGGTCCCTCATAAATGCGCGACACGTCATTGACGAGAACGGATGTCGTGTCGCCGGGCCGGTTCTGAAATACCTTAAAAACATATCCGTCATAACGATTCAGGCCCGATGCCGTCGCAAACCACATAAACCCATCGCGGTCTTTGAGAAAATCATTCACCATGTTGTGGGACAAGCCATCACCCACGCCAAGCCTTGCAAACTGAAATCTCTTCTCCTGCGCAAGCCCGGGCCAAACAAGAAATATGCCCCAAAACAGAATGGTCGCGAATCTCAGCATCCTATAAACATCGGGTTAAACCACGATCAACGCAAGGGGAGAAAACGAATTCACCTCCAGCTGAGAAGATACAAAAAACCGCTGAAACGGCCGCACGGCAGTAAACCATGGACACCGTTGCTAGCGCTCAAGGACAATATTGACTTCCTTGCCATTGTACTGCACCTCACGATCGGGGCGCAGCGTCGAACTTGCATCAACCGACTTGCCACTGTACACCCACACGACCCTGAATGTTCTTTGTTCCAGCATCCCATCAAAGGTCCCTTCCCGGTTACCGATCGTCAACGTTTTTGTCCTGTCGTCATATCGGATGGGAATCAAGGAATATTCACCGTGCTCATAGTCATAGTTTGTTCCCTCGTCTTCGTAGAGCGTAAACTGGCCATCGCCTCCTGTGTAGACGATCAGCGTGATCGGGTCGGCAGGCTTTTCATCGGTAAACTGGATATCCGGTCCCATGGGCAGGATCGATCCTGCCGGAACATAAAGGGGTAATCGCGAGAGGGGAGCATCAGCGACGATTGACTCTCCGCCCTCCAGGAATTTGCCAGAATAGAAGTCATACCATCCAGGGCCGTCGGGCAAATACACTTGACGGGATCGCGACTTATATTCATAAACCGGGTTAACCAGGATCGAGGGACCCAACATGAACTGATCGCTGATGTCAAGGACCTTCCGATCGTAACCGAAGTCCATGACCAATCCCCGCATGATGGTATAGTCATTGAGCCACGCGTGGCCAGCGAGGGAATATAGATAGGGAAGCAAGCGGTAGCGAAGCCGGTCATAAAAGACCATGGTCTTGTACGCTTCGTGGCCTTCCGGCGCAATGTGGTATATCTCCCGATATGGATACTGACCGTGGGAACGGAAGATCGGACAGAAGGCGCCAAACTGGAACCAACGCGCATTCAACTCACGCCATTCGTCAAGGGTTTCTCCCTTGGCGTCGTAATAGCGGGATTCCACCGCGAACCCTCCGATGTCCATTGTCCAATAGGGGATGCCGGAAAGGGAGAAATTCACGCCAGCGGAAATCTGATCATAAAAATCGCTCCAGCGGGAAACAATATCGCCGCTCCAGGTCGCCGCCGCATAGCGTTGCTGGCCACCGTACGCCGAACGCGTAAGAATAAAAACGCGTTTATCGGGACTAGACCGTCGCTGCCCTTCATAAACACTCTTCGCGTTCATCAGTGAATACGCGTTAAAATATTTTGCACCCGGTCCCATTGCCGTGGGGCTCATGTTCTTTTTTCTCTCCTCCAGGGAAAGGTTCGAATGCATATCGGGTTCTGTGGCATCCAGCCACCATGCGTCGAAGCCCAGTGCATTCAGTTTTTCATCGATCTGATTCCAGAACATTGTCCCCGCATCCGTATTAAAAGGATCATAGAACGTAGATTCATAACCGACGCCCACCCAGTCCTTCCTTCCCTTTTCGATATTTCGCGTGAAGAGAAACCCGCGCTTATTCATTTCGTCATAATGACGAGTGCCCTTGTTAAACTTCGGCCAAACCGAAATCATAATGCGGGCGTTCAGTTCATCGTGAAGGGTGTTGACCATCTGGCGTGCATCCGGAAATCTTGTCAGATCAAACTCGTGCGATCCCCATTTCGGATCCTCCCAGTATTGCCAATCCAAAACGATATTGTCAATTGGAATCTGCCGTTTTCTGTACTCTCGCACCACATCAAGGAGTTCCTTTTGATTTCGGTAACGCTCGCGACTTTGCCAGAATCCCATGGCCCACTTAGGCACGATCGGCGCTTTGCCCGTAAGGCGGCGATAACCACTGATCACATCATCCGCAGATTCACCGGCGATGAAATAATAAATGATCTCATCCGCGACTTCAGCGCTAAGCCGGAGTTTGGTTTGTTCTGCCGGAGGTAACGGATCCAGGTGCTTTATGGCCATATACCCGCCCTGGCAGATCCACTCCACCTTGATCGCGTGCTTTTCGCCGGGTTCAATGCGAACGGAAAACTTATTGGTCCAGGGATTCCAGTTTTGGCGCCATTTGTCGAGAAGAAGTTTCCCATCGATCCAAACCTTGAAATAACCGGAAGCATACACCATGAATTTATGATCGCCTCCCTTGTCCGATGTGAACGACCCTTCCCAAATAATCTTGCCATTATTTGCAACGTCCTTAGGAAACGTATCCACTTGTGGCGTCTCCAGGTATTCATAATTGACGTCATTTTCTATCGCGGATCGGACGATTTTGTCGCCTACGTAGTATTCAGCCGTCAGACCGCCGGGGTTTCCATCGCGATCGAAAAGTGTCAGCGCAGATAGTGGTTCATACGGTCTTGGATCACCAAAGCGAGAAATGGAATAATTATCCCAAAGGATGCCATAGTTCTTATTTGAATAGACAAAGGGTACGACATCGACGATGTTGTGCTGGACGAGTTCCACATCTTCGCCCTTGTAGTTCATCTGGCCATTTTGATGGGCACCCAAACCATAGAAGGCCTCATCGTCGGGAGATTCAAACACCTGGGTGATTTGGTACGCCGGCCTCCCTTCCACCTCCGTTGGCGTGAATGTCTTGCCACCGCCATCCTGTTCACGTAGCAGTACCTTACCTTCGGCGTCGCGAAATACAACTTCACCCGTTCGCGTCAATACTTCTGCACTCACCTTCTTCGTCGAAATGACCACGCGGTCCGGTTGTTCGGTAACCTGAAAGTCGGAAAACGCATTCAAGGGAAGTGCCATTAGACTCTTCGCGGAGCTGAAGGTGTCCGACGCACTCGCCGTAACCTTAATGATCCTTTCATCAAGTACCTCGAGCTTTACCACGGCACCTGCATCCGACGACTCGGGAAAGACGATAACTCCGCTGGAAGTTTTTTCAAATACAGCGTCACGTGAACAGCCAAATGCTGCCGCCAGGCAAAGGATTGCGAGACCTTTTCTCATTTAATAAAAACAATTTCAAACGTTTGAACAATAAAGACATGTCGATATGATCCGTTGCACTTTATCGGTCAAGTGCCAACCACGGCGTCAACCGTAGATTAAAGTAAGACAATTTTGGGGAATGATAAACTACGCACGCGAATTAAGGCATGGCGTGACCACGCTGCCTGCGCCAAAACCATTCAGGAAATCGGCGAAAGGGATGGTTGCATGCGCGTCAAAAAAAAAATAATGCAGTCGCACGGGCTATGGCCAGGACGTTTCGGTTACAGGAATAACCATCAGTTCGGGTATGACTGTCCCGTTGGGCAAGCTAAGTACATAACGAATTGATTCAGCGACGTTTTCGGGATCCTGAAGCACACCAGGATCAATATCGGGAAATCGATCGAGGAGAAAGGGAGTTTGCATTCCGCCAGCGACGAGGGCAGTTACCTTTATCTTGTCCTTCCGCCCTTCGGCGTGCATAGCGTGGCTGAATCCGGTCAACCCCCATTTGCTGGCATGGTATGCCGACGCATTCGGCCATGCGCGTTTGCATGCGGTAGATGTCACGTTAACAATGTGACCACCACCCTGCTTTTTCATTTGGGGATAGACCAATTTGGTTAAGATGAAGGGCCCCGTCAGATTGACGTCGATCACTTTCCGCCATTCGGCGAATTCCAGTTCCTCGACGGACTTGGTAAAGTCTACGCCCGCATTATTAATGAGTATATCAATACGTCCAAATTCATCTATTACCCGCTGGATCGTTTGCTCGACATGGTGTTCATTGGTCACATCCATCACGTAACCGGCAATTTTTCCGTTTTGTTCTGCAAGTTCCGCAACCGTCTTTTCAAGCAGTTTATCGTTCACGTCCGTGGCTATTACCGTTGCTCCGGCTTCAGAAAGGACACGGGCAATGGCGGCACCAAGTCCACGGGCCGCTCCAGTGACGAGGGCGACTTTTCCGCTAATCGTTTCCATTTGTTTCATCCATCAATCCTTTATTCTTTTCAAAAGCCTCACCCGTCGACTGGGTCGTTTGAACAGCCGGCTTCCTGCATACGCTTTCAAGAACCCGGCACCAATCGTTGACGAACCTGTGAATCGAAAATTTCTCCAAAGCTTGTTGCCTTGATCCTTTTGATAATTCCTGTGCCTCGGAGGGAGAATGAAGCAATTCCCTCATTCGCGCAACCAGCGCGTCTTCATCGGTTGAAAGAAACCCCGACACACCGGAAGTCACCGCCATGGGCATTTCGGTGGTCGCAAAGCCGACGACAGGTAGCCCCGCCATCATCGCCTCGCATACGGCAAGGCCGAGGCTTGTGTACCGGATCGGATTAAATAAGAAACGATACTGCGAAATAAATCGCGGCAAGGTTGAAAGCGATATTTCGCCCAGGCCGCCGACCTCCTCGCTGCCCATACCGACGATGTCGAGGGGGATCACTTCCTTGACCCTGAGAAATACATCCAGCCCAAGCCGCCTCCCGCGCGTGGAAATATTATTTATCACGACGACGCCCTTCTCGATGTTTCCGCGGTAGAGATAACCCGGATCGACTATTCCATGGGTAATAACCGTGCTGGGGGTGCGGTTATTATTCCACATCAAATGATTGAAATGCGTTACATGAACGAGCAGTATATCAGGATCATCCACCACGTGCGTTGTGTCGACGGGAGAATTGCGCGGGGGGTCGTGTTCCAGGAAGATGCGCGGAAGCCTTCTTTGTTCTTGCGAAAGAAGTTCATACTGATCAATGAGGTAGTTGTCTTTGGACTGAAAGAGCACGCAATCAAAATCGATATTCCTGACTTCAGCGGCAGGGACCTCAATCACGTTATCCCCCCACGGGAAATTTGGCGTTCGTCCACCATATCCATTGTGCGGGGGCTCCCGAACAGGAATGAAAAAAGTGCACGGAACTTGTGTAAGGTAGTACAGGTAGCTCCCGTGGATATGCCAAGTCAAAACCCGAAACGTTCTATCGATCATATTTCACGGCCTCTTAACTAAAGGTGATGTAAACCCTCAACTTCGCGCAGCCGGCGCCCATGACACGCTCAGGCACGGGAACCCCGCTGTCATTTTCAAAAAGACAGTGCCTTCGCGATTGTTGCTTATAAAGGGCACGATATTTTTGCCCGAAGCAACCATTCGAATCACGTCAACCATGTTGCGGATTGCCACGCTCAACCTTAACTACCTCAATGAAAAACATGGTACATGGGATAATCGCAAGAGACTTATCAGGGAGGAGTTTGCCAGGCTTCAACCGGACATCATTGCGCTGCAGGCGGTAGCGAAGCCACCCAACGCGACGGACCAGGCTGAAGAACTCGCTTCAGAACTTGACGGTTTTTTATGGCATTTCTTTCAACCGGCGCAAGTCGGCCCGGATGACATCGCTCAGGGAAGCGGCGTCATCTCCAGGGTGCCCATGCGGGAAAAACTTTACACTGAACTTTCGCTCATTCCAAATTTGGAAGATGCCAATCGACGGGTGCTTTTGAAAACAATCTTTGCACTGAAAGACGGTCCGTTTCAATTGGTAAACGCGCACTTTTCGTGGGTTCCTGAACAGGCTGCGGCCAATGCCGAAGAGGCGGCCGAATACATGAATCACTCGTCGTACCCGTCGGTACTGGTTGGTGACTTAAACGTTACGGAAGAAAGCGATGCATTGGCAGCCTTTCGCAATGCCGGTTTTGTTGACGCCTGGAAGCAAGCTGAAAAAGGCGCAAAGGGTTATACTTTCGAATCCCACGACCCTTCCGTTCGCATAGACTACGTATGGTTATCACCATTTCTTCACAACAAGCTTACACACATCGAGTTGGTAGCTTCGCCCCCCTCAAACAGCACACGTCTTTCCGATCACCTGGGTCTCCTGTGTGAACTTGATATCGTCAAATAAGTGCAGCCTTCAGAAATGCAAGACCTTCCAGCCTGCTACCCCGTTGTAATCATTCTTCATATTTAGTTGGATGAGAAGCAACTGCATTTGCTCCAGCGTTCTGCTGGTCGAAAGTTTTCCCGCCAGCAAGGGATTTAGCCCGATCGATTGCACGAGTTCCGCTACCCTATTCACAGCGTTTTCATCGTCGCCGGCCACGAAGGCATCAACCTGCTTCCCGCCAATATTGGGTTGCGCGTAGTCTGCCGCAAAGACGGTATTGAATGCTTTGACCACGCTGGCGTTTGACAAGGCTTCCTGCAATTCCTCGCCGGCACTCTTGCCGGGACGGGTTACGAGGTCATCGTAGTTGTCGTTCAAGGGGTTTGAAATGCTGATTACGATTTTCCCTTCGACATCATCTTTGATCTTGCCGGCGACGTCGCGCTCGGCCTTGTATGGCACAGCAAGGATGACGATGTCCGCATTTTTCACCAGCTCATCGATCGCGGGCGCCCGATGAACCGGCGACTCCACCGTATCGGAAATTTCATTGACTAATCCCTCGATCATTTCTTCGTCGCGGGCAAACAGGAACAGTTCGTGGCCCGCTTTTGCCATACTCCTCGATAAGGCTGTTCCCATATTACCGGAAGCACCGATTATTCCAATCCTCATGTTCTTTCCCATCTAAGTACCCATGATGTGCTTCCGGTACAAAAGAATGCCACGAACTCCTGTCGCTAGCCGGCAACGGCGTGCCTGGCGGCGATATTTTCCTATAAGGTGAATAGCGGTCCGATATCCACAACGAACATATTGTCGGCTGTATTACACTCCTGCACGTTTGTCCCCGGCAGCGGCTCAATAAAAATGATCAGGTATCGATATATCGAGAGACTGACGGCAGACGGTGGTCCATACCCCCAGCTTTGCGTAAAGGATTCGCCTTTTTGCAACACGGGAGTCGGAGAAAAAAAGACCGACCCACCCGCAGGCGGATCAGTGAGTTCATACGTCGTGTTTTTGGAAAGGTATGCCTGGAACGCCATGTCGCCCAGGTCAAGCGGTGCCCACCCGGCATTAGTGACCGTGAAATCGTACTGCATGGTGTTGGTGGCGTAGCTGATCGACTTGAGTTTAAATCCACTCACGTATAAGTCGGAGAGATTACAACCGATATCCTGAACATGCGTGTTGTTTGACGTTGAACACTCCGCAAGCGAAGCGTTATGCAAAGGGACTACCTGAACGACCACATACCGGTATTGCGTGAGGTTTACTCCATTTCCACCATAGGACCAGCTTCTCGTATAGCTCTCGTGATGCCCGAGTGTTGGCGCATTGTTTCCAAAGATTGCTCCACCCGCGGGCACATCACTTCCATCAAATACGGGATCTTCCGAAAGCCAGGTTTGGAAATACATCTCGGAGAGAGGCAGGGGGCTTACGCCGATGTTGCCGACCGTAAAATCATATGTAAGTGTATTACCCGAAACATTCGTGATGGAAATTTTCGTCACCACAGCATCCGGCAGGATACAGATTGGGAAGGGGCGTCGTGCCTGATCGATTTTATCATTTGTGTAGGAAACTTCGCGAACCGTGATCTCCGGTTCAACGCACGCACCAAGCCAGGTTGTTGCGATAATTAGAATAGCCATTTTTCGGTACATACAATCAATGTATTTGGTTAAGGATCTCAACGCGTTTGCGTGCAGCCACACAGTGACGCAGAAACAACGTATTGCGAAATAAGAATCAGGAATGTGCAATACCGAGCGTCGCCGCGTCAAGTTTTCAGGGATCGCCGAACCTTTTTTCCGTTATTTCACACGAGGTCAGAAGCCCGAGGCGTGTTTAGCATTGGGCCTTGGGCCCTGTTCCGTGTTTCTTGTTCCCTGTTCCGTGTTCCTTGTTCCGTGTTCCCTGTTCCTTGAGCCTGTCCGCCTACTGCACTAACGCAAGGGTTGAGCGCAACGTTGAGACGCGGTTGCACGAATTGGTAAGGTTTGGTAGGAATTCGCACGAAATGGAAAAACTTCGCAAAGCTTTGTTCGATTTGGTAAGATTCGGCAAGAATTGGTACGACTTGGTAAAATTTCGCACGATTTGGTAAGATTTGGCAGGAATTGATTTAGCTGAGTCAGCGATTTTGCGTTCCCTCGCGCTCGAGTAAACACGAATCCCCCTCGAGACCAGA
>CAZIAG010000053.1:11793-13307 GCA_964537375.1 uncultured Roseivirgaceae bacterium | reverse complement strand
ACCGGTGGTGCAGGATTTATTGGTTCAAACCTGACGGAAGCCCTTCTAAAAGATAAGCGCGTCGCCAAAGTGAGGGTGTTGGACGATTTGTCCGCCGGCTACTACGAGAACATTCGGCCATTTGAAGGTCATCCAAAATTCGAATTTGTCGAAGGCGATATCTGTGACTACGATACAGTGCTGAAGATGACCCAAGGCTTCGACCTCGTTTCCCATCAGGCCGCCCTGGGATCGGTCCCGAGATCCCTCCGTGATCCTCTGCGCACGACGCGCGTAAATATTGACGGAACTGTAAACGTACTGTTCGCGGCAGTCCAGGCGCGAGTTAGCCGGGTCGTCCTGGCATGCTCATCCAGCACTTATGGCGACAGTCAAGAGCTTCCTAAAACCGAGGATAGAATCGGGCGACCCCTCAGCCCTTACGCCGTGACAAAGTTTGCCATCGAACTCTACGGCGACGTCTTCAAGCGCAACTACGACCTGGACTATGTAGGCTTGAGATACTTCAACGTCTTTGGTCCGAAGCAAAGCCCCGACAATCCCTACGCTGCCGTAATCCCGTTGTTTTGCAAAGCATTCCTGGACGACCGCAAACCAACCATTAACGGCGACGGCAGCCACAGCCGCGATTTCACGTATGTCGACAATGCCGTTCAGGCCAACATACTCGCGCTCTTTACCGAGAACGAGTCGGCCTTAAACAAGGTCTATAATGTTGCGTGTGGCGAGCAAACTACACTCAACGAGATGGTCAAGATATTGCGCGAAATTACGGGGAAGGACATTGACGCCGTACACGGCCCGGAGCGCCCGGGTGATATCAAGCATTCGCGGGCCGATATCTCCCGGATACGTACACTTTTGGGGTACGAACCCAGGATATTTTTCCGGGAAGGACTCGCCAGAGTCTACCGTTGGTATCAGGAAACGAGGTAAATCGAAAACCCAGCCGGGTCTCTATTCCATCAACCTGGTGATAATATCGTCGACACTGATTCCTTCGGCCTCCGCCTTGAAGTTTCGAACAATTCGATGACGCAGGACCGGTTTTGCAACGGCCTGGACGTCCTCGATGTCGGGAGAATATTTTCCGTTCAGCAGCGCATTGCATTTTGCACCCAAGACAAGGTATTGAGACGCTCGTGGTCCCGCGCCCCACTCAAGGTACTCTTTCGCCAAGCCTGCACTGCCGTTAACCCCAGGTCTGGTCTTATTCGCCAGGGACACCGCGTATTCAATGACGTTGTCCGGTACCGGTACCCTCCTGACCAGGTGCTGAAAATAGATGATCTCATCACCCGTGAGCACTTTCTCAACGGCTCTCGTCTCATCGGAAGTCGTGCTTTTTACCACTTCTACCTCCTCGCTGAACGACGGGTAAGTGAGCAAAATATTCAGCATAAAACGGTCAAGCTGTGCCTCTGGGAGCGGGTAAGTTCCTTCCTGCTCGATCGGGTTTTGCGTCGCCAACACGAAGAAGGGCCGAGGCAGGTCATAACGCTGACCTGCAATGG
>CAZIAG010000053.1:2833-11783 GCA_964537375.1 uncultured Roseivirgaceae bacterium | reverse complement strand
CGTATTCCTGCATTGACTCCAGCAAGGCCGCCTGAGTCTTGGGCGGCGTTCGGTTGATCTCGTCAGCCAGGACAATATTGGCGAACACGGGTCCTTTTACAAACTTGAAATTTCGCTCTTTATCCAGCGTTTCGGCGCCAACGATATCCGACGGCATGAGGTCGGGCGTGAACTGCACGCGTTTGAACTGCAAGTCGAGGGATGTCGCAATTGTCTGTACCAGCAGTGTTTTTGCAAGCCCGGGCACACCAATCAGCAACGAATGCCCCTGGCAAAACAAGCCGGTCAACACCTGCCGGACTACCTCCTCCTGCCCGATTACGACTTTTGCTATCTCGGACTTTAGTTTCTCATAGGCTACACCCAAAGCGTTGGCAGCCTCTACATCGGATACGAACTGTGCCATTAACTATTGTTTTCTTCTCCGCTCTAACATTCTTAAACGACCAATCTAATTCCTTCAGACATCAGTCATTCAACATTAGCATCGAAAATATTACGCTATCCCCCTTCCGGGGGCATGCTTTGCGCCCCTCAATGTAATGAGATTTGTCATTTTCTCGACGTGGGCGCCCCTTGCTGCGCTCCGCGGATTACTCAAGCCCACCATCCCACTCTCAAAAGGCTACGCCATTACCTCGGTTATCAATCCGCGGCGCGCTGTCAACTCGTTCTCCCCTCGATCTTTCAAAACGGACACTAGTAGCCGGAACCGATAATAATGATGCCTGTGACGTGACTGCCCGGGACGACATCCGCCCAGCATGCCCCTCCTCCGGGGCCCTGACGTCAGGCATAACTTCGGGAACCGAAAATACTAAACGTTGTCCCTAATACCCTACCGCTCGGAAACAAAAAAGCCGGGTTCACCCGGCAAGAAGGCGATTCGACCTAACTCCTAAACAGTCATGATCTCCGTTTCCTTCTTTTTCAACAGTGAATCAATCTTGCCGATGAACTCGTCGGTAAGTTTTTGAACTTTTTCCTCCGCATTCTTGATGTCATCCTCGGAAACACCCTTCACTTTTTTCAGGTGCTCGTTGGTCTCTTTTCGAATGCTGCGAATGCTAACCCTGCCATGTTCAGCTTCGTGTCCGACCTGCTTCACGAGCTGCTTTCTGCGCTCTTCAGTGAGCATAGGGATGTTAATGATCACCTGTTGTCCATCGTTTTGCGGGTTTAGACCCAAATTGGCGTTAAGGATGGCCTTTTCAATTTCCGGAATAAGGCCTTTTTCCCATGGTTTGATAAAGATCGTCCGGGCATCTGGTGTAGTCATGGAAGAAACTTGATTGAGAGGTGACATGGCTCCGTAATACGAAACCTGGATTCCATCCAGCATTGATGGATTCGCCTTTCCGGCCCTTATCTTGGTTAGTTCATGAGAGACGTGTGCCAGCGCCTTATTCATCCGGTCCCTGGCTTCCTCGAGATAAAGTTCCAGTTCTTCCATAAGTCTGTGTTTCAGATATCAAATATACAAAGCCTTTGCGCTTCAGCTGATCAGCGTGCCGGCCTCATCGCCCATGACCACTTTCAGCAGGTTGCCTTTCTTATTCATGTCGAAAACGATAATGGGCAATTTATTTTCCATGCAAAGCGTAAAGGCGGTCATGTCCATGATGTTCAAGTTCTTTTCGTACGCCTCTTGAAAAGACAAATTTTTGTACCGAACAGCATCCTTGAATTTTTCAGGATCTCTGGAGTAGACGCCGTCCACGCGGGTTCCCTTCAAAACGACATTTGATTGTGTTTCGATAGCACGAAGCGCTGCTGTCGAATCAGTGGTAAAATAGGGATTGCCGATTCCTGCGCCGAAGATGACAATTCTGCCTTTCTCAAGGTGCCTGATCGCCCGCCGGCGAATGAACGGCTCACACACCTGCTCCATGTTGATACCCGCCATCAAACGCGTGTACATACCGTGGCGCTCCAACGCACTTTGCAGGGCCATTCCGTTTATCACCGTGGCCAACATTCCCATATAATCGCCCTGCACCCGATCAATACCTAATGCATCCGCCTGACCCCCTCTGAAAATATTTCCACCGCCGATTACGATGGCTACCTCGACCCCTTTTTCCCTTACTTCCTGGATTTCCCTGCAATACTGTTCGAGCACCTGGGGATCAATGTTTGTTGCTCGGGACGAGCCCTGGAGTGCCTCACCACTTAACTTCAGCAGAATGCGTTTGTATTTCATCTAGATAATTATGGACAATTGCCCGTGTGTCGCCTTCAATGCAACTACCATTGAACCAGATGGCTCCTCACGATGCAACAAATTGTGCAAATATAGACAAGTCGTAAAAAAAGCGTGGATCAAAACTCAATGAGGATCTCATTTTTTTCGACGCTATCCCCTTTCTTAATGCGTACATTTTTTACCGTGCCATCCCCGGGCGACTTGATGACGTTCTCCATCTTCATCGCCTCCAGGATGAGCAAAGGATCTCCGGCCTTGACCGGATCACCGGCAGCGACTTTCATCTCGATAATCAAACCCGGCATCGGCGCCTTTATGAAGTTCATCTGGTTTGACGAATTCTGCGTCATACCCATCTTTTCCAACAACTGGTCAAACTTGTCCCTGACCTGAACAGGGTAAATTTTCCCGTTTACTTTCACCTCAAAAGCTTTTGTGCTCAGATCGGCCTTAACAATTTCGGCGCGGTAGCTCTTGCCATTTAGAATAATGTGGAAATAGTTATCAGACACTTTGACGACGTCCCAATCAACCAGAGACCCGTCCACTTCAAACCCGCCGTTAACGGGCGCAATACTGAATTGCTTGTCATTGACCGAGGCGCGATACATAGCTCGGCAAATTAACGGAAAAAGGGCAGAACGCCGGTGCTCCGTTTGCCATATTCAGAAATAAGGGGTTAAATTTGCGCATCAAAACTAGGGGTGCCTTAATACTCAGGGCTGAGATCATACCCATTGAACCTGATGCCGGTAATGCGGCCGAAGGGAGGCAGATTCCGACCACGGTCGGAATCGTTTAAACGTAAGCACCGTATTCCCCTGTACTGTGCGGGTTTAAACCAAATTTCATCATGCGAACAAGAATCCTGTTGGCACTGTTGCTAACACCCTTTCTCGCGAAAGGACAATTCTCACTTTCTGGCTCGGTCTATGACGCAAAAAATGAGCATCCGCTGGCCGGCGCCACGGTTGCCCTGGCGGAGTCGCGGGGTCTTGCCATCGCCGACGAGCAAGGCAAGTTTGTTTTTGAAAACCTTCCGGCTGCTCGGTACACGCTTAATGTGACTTTTATCGGATATGAGCAATCGAACATCACATTAGAGCTTTCAGCCGACCGAGATATCACCATTCGGTTGAGACCAAAAAGCATCCTGACGGAGGCGGTCGTAGTGAGTGCAACACGAGCATCCGACAAGACACCAACAACCCACACAACGGTAGACCGCGCTGAATTGCAGGACCAAAACTTTGGGCAGGATATGCCGTTCCTTTTGAACTGGACGCCGTCGGTGGTAACCACATCGGATGCAGGCACTGGTATTGGATATACGGGAATACGCATACGCGGCAGCGACGCGACACGGGTCAACGTCACCATCAACGGAATTCCATACAACGACAGTGAATCGCAAGGAACGTTTTGGGTAGATATCCCGGACATCGCTTCCTCTGCGCAAAGCGTCCAGATCCAGCGGGGCGTCGGCACTTCGACCAACGGCGCCGGCGCCTTTGGGGGAACCATTAACCTTCAAACGCTTACAAAAACCGAAGAGCCATATGCCGAAATACTCTCGTCGGCAGGCTCATTTAACACGCGCAGGTACACATTAAATGCAGGTACCGGCCTGCTTAACGACCACTGGACCATTGACGGGCGAGTATCGCGAATCTCTTCCGATGGCTTTATCGACCGGGCAAGCGCAGAACTGCACTCATACTATTTGTCTGCCGGATATTATAACGAGCGTACCCTCATCAAAGGCATTGTCTTCGGGGGACATGAGCGCACCTACCAGAGTTGGTACGGCGTACCCCAGTCGAGACTCAAGAACGACACTGAGGCTATGTTGCAAACGGCCGCCAACGAAGGATGGAATGAGATTCAAACACAAAACCTTCTGAACGCAGACAGCCGAACATTCAACCCCTACCTTTACGACGACCAGGTTGACGACTACAGGCAGGACCATCTCCAATTACACTTTACCCGCCAGCTAAGCAACAGCCTTACGCTGAACACAGCCCTTCACTATACGCCGGGCAAAGGGTACTATGAGGAGTATCGGTATGAAGACGATCTCGAGGACTATGGACTTGATCCCGTCACGTTGGGCGATTCGACAATAGAATCATCCGACCTGGTTAGGCGTCGCTGGCTTAACAACCATTTCTATGGTCTTACCTACTCCGTTAACCACGACAAAAACAACTGGAACGTCGTTCTCGGAGGCGCCTGGAATCGTTATGTCGGAGACCATTTCGGTCAAATTATCTGGGCCCAGGTGTCATCTGCACCGAAGGACCATCGCTATTACTCCAACGATTCCGATAAGCGCGATTTCAACATCTACTTGAAGGCAAATTACCAGATCAGCCCCAGGTTCAACGCATTCGCCGACATTCAGTATCGGACAGTAAATTATACAATGCAAGGAATTGACAGCGACCGACTCTCGCTGGATATCGCTCAATCCTATGACTTTTTCAATCCCAAGGCAGGTCTCACATTTACTTTGACCGATCGCACAGAGTTGTACGGCTCATTTAGTGTGGCCCACAAGGAGCCCGTTCGGGATGATTTCGTTGACAACCCAGGCGTCACGCCGAAACCCGAACTCTTGCGGAACCTGGAGGTCGGCGCGCGCCATCGAGGCGATAATCACATGCTCGTACTCAACTATTACCTGATGGACTACGAGAATCAGTTGGTGCTGACGGGTGAAATCAATCAAAGTGGTGCACCTGTTCGGGCGAACGTGGGACAAAGTTATCGCACCGGCATCGAAGCGGAAGGCGTCGTACATTTCAACGATCGATGGCAATGGAATGCAAACGCCACATTAAGCCAAAATCGCAACAGGCGTTTCACCGAGGTACTCGAAGACTATGGAACCGACTTCAGTGAATATTCCATCGTGGAAATCGTACACGAGAATACCGACATCGCCTTCTCACCTTCCCTGATCGCAGCGTCGGCCCTCACGTGGAAGGCGATTGAAGGCCTTGCCATCACCTGGCTCACCAAATACGTCGGCAAGCAATACCTCGACAACACGTCTAACGAAAACCGTGCGCTCGACCCCTATTTGGTAAATGACCTGCGACTTGAGTATTCCTGGAAACCCTCGTTTGTCGAACAAATAACCCTCAGCTTCCTGGTGAACAACTTGTTCGATACGAAATACGAATCGAATGGTTACACCTGGGGGTATCTCGCCGGACCAACCGAATACAGGGAAAACTACTATTTTCCTCAGGCGGGACGGAATTTCATGGGAATGCTTTCGATCCGCTTCTAATGGACTGACGCCGATATCGGTATTGATCAGACGGCTCGTTAACTTTGCGTCTGACCAACGTTGATGAGCCGTCTTTTCTCCAAACCGTTTTTCATCTCATTCCTCCGTCTGACGCGGGTCTGGAATCTGTTGATTCTCGCTTTGTCGCAGTACTTCACTGCCGTGATGCTGATCTCGGCCAAAACAATGCTGGACCTCCGCCTCTTCCTCCTTGTTGCGTCCACAGTATTGATCGCGGCGGGCGGGTATGTCATCAACGACTACTATGACATAAAGATCGACCTGGTCAATAAACCACAACGCGTGGTGATCGGTCAGGGGATCACCCGGCGTTACGCTTTGCTCTTCCACACGCTTCTCACTGTGTCGGGCGTAGCAGCGGGGTTTTACCTGGGTTGGCGAATCGGAGCCATCAATTTCGCTTCAGGCTTCTTATTATGGTGGTACTCCAATGATCTGAAACGCCAACCATTCATCGGCAACCTTGTGGTCGCGATCCTGACCGGTATTTCAATTGTTATCGTTGATGCACTTTATGGGACCGGCGACCCGTTGGTCTTCATCTATGGCATGTTTGCATTTTTTATGACGCTCATTCGTGAAATCATTAAGGACATGGAGGATGTGAAGGGCGACAACCCATTCGGATGCAGGACGTTGCCCATCATTTGGGGCATCCGCCGGACAAAATGGCTCATATACATGGTCCTGATCGTTTTCATTGGATCCGTAATAATTGCCAATAACCATTTCATGGAACTGCCATTATACTACTTGCTTTTCCTTTTTGTGCCCTTGCTTTTACTGCTGATCATCCTGATACGTGCCGACACGAAGAAAACCTTTTCACAGCTCAGCAATCTTTGCAAGATGATCATGCTGCTCGGCGTGCTCAGCATGGCATTTGTTTGATACCATTTATTCTTCCTTTCTTTGCTAAAACGCAACCCGTGTCTCAGTACCACATCGCCATATTCGCCTCCGGCAGCGGAACCAACGCTGAAAACATAGTCAACTTCTTTAGGTACCATCCCTCGATCAGCGTTAAACTCATCTGCAGCAATAATACCAACGCGTACGTTCTTACACGTGCGAAAAAATTGGACATACCGGCGTTTGTGTTTGACCGCACCCAATATCGCGACGGAACCGCGCTAATGTCTGTATTGAAGCAACATGAGGTGAGCCATATTGTTTTGGCGGGATTCCTTTGGTTGATTCCCGAATATTTGATCCGCGCATTTCCGGACAGGATCATTAATATTCATCCTGCCCTACTCCCCAAATATGGAGGCAAAGGGATGTACGGAGCCAGGGTTCACGAAGCGGTAAAGGCGGCGGGCGATTTGACGACGGGCATTACAATACACCTGGTAAACGAGCGCTACGACGATGGCAAGATCCTCTTCCAGGCTTCCTGCGATATTGCGAAGGACCTTACCCCGGATGAGATTGCCGAATGTGTTCACAAACTGGAATACGAACATTATCCAACCGTAATCGAAAACTGGATTCTCGGTCGTCAACCGACGAGTACGGCATAGGCCCTCACCGGAAAAGTACCGACTCCCTTGAAGGCCGGCGGTGCCGCGTTAAAACGAAACTCCTTGCCGCGGAGTTCAGCAAGGTTGCACATATGTTCCACAATCAAAATGCCGGCAGCGAGCAACACGGAATGAGCCGGTCGTGATTTGAGGCGCGTGTCGTCAATGTTGTGCGAATCGATCCCTACCAAAACAGCCCGGTGATCCCGAAGATGGGTGGCGGCCGCTTCTGTCAAAAAAGGATGGTTCTCGAAATATTGGTCCGTTCCCCAGAGGTCACTCCAATTGGTATTCACTAAAACTGCTCTGCCGGCTACGTCGACATTTACAAAGTCATCTGCCGTGACAGCAAGGCCCGTTCGGTAGTCCTTGCGCACCAGCACTCCAGGAAGTTCGACAAACCGGTGCAGTTCCACCTGGGCCAGGTCCGCTCCATCCTCGTATCGGTGAAAGGGACTGTCTATGTATGTTCCTGTGTTGGATACCATTTCGATCTTACCGATCTGAAACTCGGTGCCCGGCTCATAATGCTGTCTTGATTGCTCTCGACTCAAGTAGTCGCAGATAATGGGTGCGGGAAGTCCTTTGTACGTAATCATCCCATGCTCAATCACGTGGCTGAGGTCAATTAGCTTATTCAAGTCCATCGCTATTTACTGCCAATCCATTCAAAGCCCTCCACTTTCGGAAAGCGGTCGAAAACCGCACGTATAAAGTCTCCAGGAATCGCGAGTTTTCGCTTATCCAGGTCGATCCACGCACCGTCGAGATTGAGAAGGGCTGCAACGGAGCCGTCGCCCTTAATCAATTGGTGGCGCAAACTCCATCGCGAAAAATCCGGTGTTGACCGTGTCATTTCAACGGTAATGGTAATGGTGTCCTCAAAAAGGATTTCCCGCCGGAAGATCGCCTCCTCGCGGAAAAGGATCGGCCCGATCCGCAGTTCCTCCATTTTCTGAGTCGTGAGTCCGTTTTCGCTTAGCACGTTCATGCGTGCCGTTGCCCCATAGTCGTAATAGACGGAGTGCCGTAGGTGGCGGTTTGCGTCGATGTCAGCCCACCGGACCTGAATAGATTGTGTGAATTTTTCCATATTTTAGAAAGCACCAATTAACCACATCCTAACCTAAACCGAAAATCCATGCAACAATCCCTTGCCACCGAGTTATTCCTTCCAATTGCGCTAGGTATCATCATGCTCGGCTTGGGTCTCAGCCTGACCGTCGATGACTTCCGACGTGTAGCCCGTTATCCCCGGGCGGTCACCATTGCATTGTTCTGTCAAATGATATTGCTACCCATCGCTTGTTTTTTTGTTATCAGGGTCAGCGGCCTCAACCCTGCCCTGGGCGTGGGATTGATGCTGTTGGCCGCATCGCCCGGTGGAGCGACGGCAAACCTATACAGCCATTTGTCTAAGGGTGATGTAGCGTTGAACATTTCCCTTACCGCCCTCAACAGCGTCCTTACGCTTTTTACCCTACCGCTGATCGTTAATTTCAGCCTGAGTTATTTTATGGATTCAGGACAATATGTTCCGATGCAGTTCAGCAAAGTGATTGAGGTTTTTGCTATCGTGCTTGTCCCGGTCAGCATCGGCATGTTCGTCAAGGGTCGGTATCCGGCATTCGCGCTGAGAATGGATAAGCCTGTCAAGATCGCTTCGGCACTGCTGCTCATCATTATCATCGTTTCCGTAACTATCCGCGAAAGGCAGTTGCTCGTTGACTATTTCGGAACGCTTGGATTGCCCGTGCTCGCTTTTAACGTCATCAGCATGGCGTGCGGTTATTATCTACCGCGGTTGTTTAGGGTGGAAAAGAAACAGGCGATCGCGATTGGAATGGAGATAGGCATTCACAACGGCACACTCGCTATCTATATTGCACTCAGCGTCTT